>JAXHVA010000230.1:0-3522 GCA_034189035.1 Thermodesulfobacteriota bacterium | reverse complement strand
TGATCAGCGATAATTAGAATTCCTGTCTAGCGACAATTAAAATTCCCGGTATCTTGGTATAAATTGTAAGCTACCCGGACTTTATAGAAAGGAGGTTCGGGTGGTTACAGACAGACAAGTGAGGATACTTATGGAATTGTTAGGAAAAGGAAAAAATCTAATTACAGCAGCTTCGAAAACGGACATGGATGAGAAGACAGCTCGGAAGTATCGCAGGTTAGGGAAATTACCCAGTGATATTAGAGTTGAACATACATGGCGAACCCGAGAAGATCCATTTAGTGAGGTATGGGAGGAAGTAAAAGAGAAACTGGAAATCAATCCGGGTTTGGAGGCTAAAACATTATTTGAAGACCTTCAGCGCCGTTATCCTGGGCAATTTGCTGATGGTCAGTTACGTACATTACAGCGCCGTGTCAAGATCTGGCGGGCATTGGAGGGACCACCAAAAGAAGTATTTTTTCCCCAGGAACATCATCCTGGAGAATTATGCGAATCGGATTTTACACATATGGGTTCTTTGGGAGTGAGTATTCAAGGCCAGCCATTTGATCATCTTATCTATCATTTTGTCCTTACCTATTCAAACTGGGAAACAGGGACGATCTGTTTTTCAGAGAGTTTTGAATCCTTAAGCGAGGGTCTACAGAATGCCCTTTGGGAACTAGGTGGAGTCCCGAAGATGCATCGTACGGATCGTCTTTCAGCAGCAGTAAAAAAGCCAGGTAATCCGGAAGAGTTCACACAGCGTTATAAGGCCCTGGTCAATCATTATAATTTGCAGGGTCATAAGACTCAACCGGAAAGTCCTAATGAGAACGGGGACATAGAACAACGTCACTATCGATTTAAGAAAGCTTTAGATCAATCCCTGATGCTGCGGGGTAGTCGAGATTTTTCCAGTCGTGAAGAATATGCCGAATTTTTAAGGAAGCTTTATAGTCAGCTTAATGCAGGGCGCCGGGATCGTTTCAAAGGAGAACAGGAGGTATTGAGGCGTCTACCCCTCAAGCGTCTTGAAAGCTGTAAAAAGCTTAAAGTCAGGGTAGGCCCGAGCAGCACCATCAGGGTCAATCACAATGTGTATTCGGTTCATAGCCGTCTGATTAGAGAGATGATAGAAGTCCGGCTTTATATGGAGAACCTGGAGATATGGTATGCACAGCAGCGGATAGAAACCGTTCCAAGGTTGCGTGGTGAAGGGAAGTATCACATTCAGTACCGGCACATCATTGACTGGCTGGTCCGCAAACCCGGAGCCTTTGAGAACTATCGCTATCGTGATGCCCTTTTCCCCACACATCGTTTCCGAATGGCGTATGACTGGTTAAAGGAAAGGAGACCTTCTAAAGCTGCAAAAGCATATTTAAGTATTTTACATCTTGCGGCAAAACGAAACGAGACCATGGTGGATTATGCTCTCAGAAACCTGATTGATAAAGAGCAACCCATCACCATTGAATCGGTGACATTTATTATGGACTCTTTAGATCAGGTTCCGCCCCCCGCTGAGGTTACCATCGAAAAGGTTGATTTGGGAGCATATGATGCCCTTCTGAGCCTTAGAGAGGAGGTACAGCCATGCTATCAGATGAACTGAAAATCTCCCTTATAAGGTGTCTTAAAGAGCTGCACCTGCCCACAGTACGGGAATGTTATGAAGAACAAGCCGATAAGGCACGGAAGGAGGATATAACCTATGAGTATTACCTGGCGGAGGTTATGGAACGGGAACGAGAGGTCCGCAGCCATAAGAGGATTCAAAGAATGCTCCGGGAATCTAAGTTGCCATTGGAAAAGAGCCTTGACGCTTTTGAAATAAAACGTTTGCCATCCAAACTGGCAGCCCAGGTCAAGGCCCTTCTTGAAGGTTCTTTTGTGGGGCGATCAGAAAATATCCTGGCATTCGGAAATCCGGGAAGTGGAAAAACACACCTGCTCTGCGCAATCGGACAGGAACTGATCCTTCAAGGCCGAAGGGTATTATTTACCCCTTGCAGCCTCCTGGTGCAGCATTTGCTTATCGCCAAGCGAGACCTGAATCTGCCCAAAGTGCTGAAAAGATTATGCCGGTATGATGCTATTATTCTGGATGATATAGGCTATGTACAACAGGATAGAGAGGAAATGGAAGTCCTTTTTATACTCCTGTCGGAACGCTATGAGCGAGGTAGTCTGATGATCACCAGCAATCTCCCTTTCTCCAAATGGGAGCGTATCTTCAAGGACCCAATGACGGCGGCCGCTGCCATTGATCGGCTTATACATCATAGTATCATCTTGGAATTAAATTTGCCCAGTTATCGTCTGGAACATTCTAAAGACAAGAAAAAGTAGAGGAGAGAAGATATGGAAGAAACTGTGTACAACCCCCAAAAGGGTCGATTAGAGACTATACAAGTGGAATACACTAAAGAGAATACCACATGGTTTGATGACTGTATGAAAAACGAGGACATTTACAGGATCACAGATTTTAATGGAGGTATGCTGATAAAAGAATGTGATTATACCTATCCGGTTTGGGTCTATGACGTATCAAGGGCCGAGATTAATTATAATCAGAATAAAGCAAAGGAAATCAGATCTCAATGTATAGAATAACGGAAGAAAGGATGGGAGGTTAAGAAAGGTTAGCAGGTGACACTCCGGTCGCCCTACGGGCTCCCTCCGTCTCACCTGCTTCCAGATAAAGCTAACTTAGGTGGTAAGGGTAAACCGGGAATTTTAATTGTCGTCAAAGGAAAAAATAGTTGACGCCAGACAGAGGGATTGAGGGAGGGGGATAAACAATCATGCGAGTGGGTATTTATCAAAGCCATCCTCGTTTCGGAGAGGTAGAAAGAAACATTGAACAGGCGATTAAAGACTTAGAAGTAGTAGACGCCCATCTCATGGTCCTGCCCGAGCTCTTCAATACGGGTTATCAATTTATCTCCAGGGGAGAGTTGGAGACCTTGGCCGAAGAGATACCCTCCGGTAAAACCTGCCAGGCATTAATGGATATTTCCCGGTCATGGACCATGTTCCTTGTCTTTGGATTGGCCGAGAGAGAAGGCCATTTTATATATAATTCGGCCGCCGTAACAGGACCAAATGGATTCATTGGCAGATACCGCAAAGTTCATCTTTTTGCTGAAGAAAAAGGGCTTTTTGATCAGGGCAATAACGGTTTCCATGTCTTTGATATTGGGATGGCGCGTATAGGGGTCATGATCTGTTTTGACTGGTGGTTTCCGGAATCTGCAAGGGTTTTGGCACTCCTTGGTGCAGATATTATCTGCCATCCAGCTAATCTGGTACTCCCCCAATGCCAGGAGGCCATGACCGTACGTTCATTGGAAAATGGTTTGTTTTCAGCCACAGCCAACAGAATCGGTACCGAATCAAGAGGTGGCAAGGCGCCATTGAAATTTACAGGCCGGAGTCAGATTCTGGATAATAGAGGTGAAATGCTGACCCGGTTGGGAGAAAAAAAAACTGGGATATCTGTTGTGGATATAAAAGTGAAACAGGCACGGA
>JAXHVA010000023.1:0-50571 GCA_034189035.1 Thermodesulfobacteriota bacterium | reverse complement strand
TATGAATCTGCCACGGGTAAAACCCCGTCCAATTCTACGAAATAGAGCATTTTTATTAAATAAACTACAGCATAGCTTTTTTACTATCCCCGGCGTAGCCGGGGGCTTAGCCTAAGAGTTATGTCTTATCTTTTGGACATAACACGTTTTGATTGGCTCAACTAAAATCTTTAACCCTTTTTAAGAAAGGAGGAATACGATGAAAACATAATACGTAATAATCGATGATTCCGTCAAAAAGCAATTCACCTAAATAACTTAATCGCAAAATGATCCAGAAGTCCAATCAGTCAAAGAACTATCTTTCAAAAAATCAAGTTAGATAATTAAAAAATAATACGAAAAATCTTTGGTTAGCATTACACGATGCAAGTTAGCATCACTTTCCAGACTTTTTTGAGTCATGAGAGATAACTTCTCTTCGTAACTGGCCAGCGTATCTGTTAATATGTACCTTGTTCAATTTTTTTGGAAATCGACTAAATTCATAGATTTTTACTGCTTTACTAATAGCACTTTTATATTGATATTTGTACCATATCATATACGTGCTAAACCAATTATCATTTAAAAACAAAAAATAGGAGATATAAAAATGAAAAAAATAAAAACATTGATTATCTTAGCACTATTAATCTTAATAGGCTCTGTAAATTCTAATGCTCAGGACACTGCACTTTTGCAGGTAATTCATAATGCAGCTGATCCAGGAGCAGCCTCAGTTGACATATATGTTAACGACCTTTTATTCCTCGATGATTTTGCATTCCGTACTGCTACTGCTTTTTCCGAGGTACCGGCTGATGTAAATCTTACTATTGGTGTAGCTGGACCGGATAGCATTGGTCCTGAGGATATTATAGCTGAATTTGACATTCTTTTGGGGGCCAATGAAACATATGTAGCTATCGCTAACGGAGTCTTGGACCCTACTATTTTTGCAGAAAACCCAGATGGTGCTAATATTTCTTTTACTCTATTTACCCGGGGTCGTATAAAAACTGAGTGTATGCTACCCAATCGTGTTAAACTTCTTGCATTCCACGGTGCTACAGATGCCCCCGGTGTCGATATAATGGTTACCAACCATTGGGGGATTCGCTCGAAGCTGTTTAATAATCTTGATTACGGTAAATTTTCTCGTTATAAAACCCTTTTAGAGGGCTCCTATATTTTAGAGGTAACACCAGAAAAAGACAACAATACAGTTGTTGTCACCTTTGATGCTGATTTATCTAGTCTTGGCGGAGGTACAGCTGTTGTTTTCGCCTCAGGCTTTTTAGATCCTTCAAACAACCAGGACGGCGAAGCATTCGGGCTTTTCGCTGCTCTTCCTGATGGCCAGGTTGTGGAACTGCCAATTTTACCTTAGTTGATATATATACGATGTCGGCTGAAGTCATAAGTATACTATTGCCGATTTCTATGCCATTGTTCAAGGGACATTAACACTCACGCAGGAATAATCATTTAAATTTGATTTCCTTTACGAATCCTTAGATAAAGCATATTACCGTGACGCTCAAGCGTCACGGTAACGGTGCTCCGCAGGCGGCTTCACTATTATTGATGTGTATGTTTATAAATAAGAAAGCATGTGGAATCTCAATCTTTTATTGAACTTATGTTAGATGGAAAAAAATAGAATAAAATGAATTTACTTTTCTTCTTGGCTAGACAATAAAGGAGTTGTGGTTAGGATTTACGCCGCGCCCCCAGGCTTACGAGAAGCCAAAATATTTTCATTTTCTTGCATCCAACATGAAACCAATCTATTTCCTCTCAAAGATTCTGGCCCTTTTGCTGGGAGAAGACTTTTCGCATCCATAAATTCATTATAATGGAATTGCCAAGGAGTTTATTGTAGAACCTGAAGGCAGGCTCAGATAGATGCTGAATGGAGATTTGTATTCACTTGAAAAGCCACTTTACATAGCTCTTTGGCCTACGATTTCCATAATATCGCAATATAGTTGATTCCCTGTTAGGTGCCATAGACTGGAAAAGTGAAAGGGTAGAAGACCTAAGAGAAATCATGTTGTACGCGTACAAATATTAATCAATGATTACAAATGTGTTTGTTGTAAAATTACAGTTTTACCTGCGCTTGGATCAATATATGTCAAACCCAAACAACAGGAGGATAAGTCTATGAAAAAACTAGGGTTGTCAGGATGGCTCGTTTTCATTCTTCTACTCATTCTTACGACTACAAGATTAACCGATGTTGCTTCTGCTACGGTAACTGTTGATCGAGACGATAAGGGGGTCTGGTTCATCACCGGTTCGGACGATGCCCCTCTTTACGAAGTATTCAAGGCCATGGGCCATGAAGTTGCCACCGACCGATTGTGGCAGATGGAACTTTACCGGCGTCTGGGCACTGGTAGAATGGCTGAATTGTTCGGAGCAGGTACAGACAATGGTTTTCTCGAAACCGATATTTTCGTACGCACTCTCGGTTACTCTGAAGCAGAGTTGGAGCAGGCCTTTGTCGGCATGGATATGGAGAGCCAGAATGTAATCCAGGGGTATGTGGATGGCATCAACCAACGGATCATAGAAATATTGGCTGATCCCACCGCCCTGCTGCCCTTTGAATTCACAACTTTGGGCATCATGCCTGAACCCTGGACAGTCAATCAAGTTATGGCTTGGACTGCAGTTATGCAGCGAAGTTTTGATCCTGAAGCCCTGGACACCGGCCAGCTCGACAACGCCGAACTGTTGGCACGGCTTAGCACCATGTTTGGCGAGGTAACTGGATTTGCCATGTTCAATGACCTTCGGTGGTCCAACGATCCGGCTGCTCTTTCGGTCATTGACCATGCTCCTCCAAGAGACGATGATTACGATAACGATTTTGTGAGTATTGCAAAACCGAAGTTGAAGATGAATCCCAGTGCAGTAACGTCTAGGTTGAAAGCAAAACATGAAAGAATCCTGGCTTCCCTGGAAAAAGTGAATGCTCGTGTAAAAATGGGTAGTTACGCCTGGGTACTCTCCGGTAATAACACTAGATCCGGCAATCCGGTGATCTATTCCGGTCCTCAAATGGGATTTTCCGTTCCGTCCATTGTACTAGAGGGATCGATCCGAGCCGGTGGCCTTAATATCTCTGGCATGAGCGTCCCCGGCATACCGTCGATCATTATTGGCCGAACTCCTCATCATGCCTGGTCCATTCAAGTGGGGCATGCCCATACAACGGATTACTACTTTGAACAACCGGCTGCTGTCGCTTTCCATCGCTTCGAAACAATCAAAGTTGCAGGTCAAACGAATGTAATCCTACGTGTATTCCGCTCTGGTCACGGTCCGGTCATCAACCCGCTACCGTATGATCCCGGCAATTATGAGCCGGCAGTAGATGGGCCGATTGTTTCCTGGAAATATGCCCACTGGGACTATGAGCTCAATTTTGTCAGAGGCATTTTACAACTTGCAAGGGCGACTAGTATGGATCAGTTCGGGGACGGCATTAGCAATCTAGCTGTCAGTCAACACTTCTTCTACGCAGACCGAAACGGCAATATCGCCTACTGGATGTCGGGCCGGGACCCGGTACGTCCTCCGGGAGAATGGCGCCTGCCTCAAGGAACACTTGCCGGAGTTTATGGAGAGTGGAATGCTGCGGTGGTCAAGCCCCTATCAACCGATCGAAACACCCTGCGAGGCTGGTATGGCGGCTGGAACAACAAGGCTAATGCCAACTATCCGAGTGGATTTAACGGTATCTATACCACCTACGGTCCCTTTCACCGTGCCCATGTATTGTATGACTATCTCCATGAAGAATTAAAAGACAAAAAACTGAAATTCAATAAAATACAAGATCTGGCATTGGAAATCGCCACCACCGACTCCTTTCATGGCGGCGGCAACCCATGGAAATTTGTTAAGAAAGATTTTAAACAGGCGGTACAAAAGATCGGCCAAACCCAGCCGCGTCTTGACGCCCTCCAGATACTTAAGAAATGGGATGGCCATTTTGTGGCAGGCAGCAAATCCGAATGGGTAGCCGGCACGGAAAAGGCGGAAGCATGGGTGCTTATGGATCAATGGATCGATGAAGTCATCGATATGACCTTCTTTGATGAACTGGCAGTACCGGATAGCAACGGTGGGATGATGCTAAAGGAAAGCAAACAAGTGCTGTTCAACGTCCTGCTCCATGGTTTGGAATACCCAGGCAGTTTGACCAATAATTATAACTGGTTCCAAAATCTTTCGGACCCATCAGCACCCCAGGATGCCAACAGTATTATCGTCGCGGCCCTTGACAATGTACTGGCAGAATGGGATAGCCTGCCGCCGGAAATCTTTGAACGTGGAACGATCGATTACAATCATGATCTCATTGGTCTGATGTGGCAAACCCCGAAATCGTCTCGCTCTACCTACGCCCATTGCGTTGAATATGGGCCCAATGGTCCTGTGCGGATCGAAAGCATGTTTCCCCTTGGTGAGTCAGGTCATCTCTGCATCGATCAGAACAATCCGGCGATTCCAATTCCAGACCCTCATTTTTTCAGTATGACTCCGCATTTTGATGGCTTTGCGCCGCGTGAATTTCCGCTGTTCTAACAGAAAAACCAAAGCTCCCTGTTCATCCCTTAGTCATATAATGCAAAAGCCAGCTACAGTAATCAACTCTCTTTCCGTTACTAGTTAGAGCTGGTGAAAACGTCGCATATTCATTCCCACACTTCTGCAACCATGTCACGGTGTGAGTATGTGTCTTCGTCAACACAAGCATCGCTTCAATCCGTATCCGGCAATGTCCAATCACCACACGAATGCCTTTTATTCCCAAAGCTTTAAACAAAGGAGACCGGCTGTTCAATGATGGTCTGGTCCCCAAACTTCAATAAGGATTTGAAATATTCAATGCGGCTGAAACGGCCTGCTTCTAAGATGACAGTAATGACCTTTTTTATTGTGAAGTCTTTAAAACAATTTATATAAAGATCCGAGCATGACAATTTCGACGGTTGACAGGAACCGATTCTTACTGGTGAACTCATCTCGATCGTCACATCAATATTGCGATTTAGCTAATAACTTATCCATATTCCTGAATTTAATTAAGCTATTGATATAAATATGAGGTGCATAAACCGTATTTGCCTATTTTTCTCTTGATTTTATGAATTGACACGAAACCACATTTGCTCTATACATATAATGCTTGCAAAGGCTCTTTATAGAAAGAAATGAAATTTATTAAATACACATAAGATAGAATATAACATACCCAACGTATGCTATTAAAAATTGAGCTCCCCTCTCATTATTAATTAATAAAAGTCTCAAATAAGTTTCATCTTACCTTTTTGACATAAAACTTTCCGGTTGTCACAACTAAGATATCTAAACACTTTTAGGAAAGAAGGAACAAAATGAAAATATAAGATACAATAATAGATGATTCCGTCTAAAAGCAATTCAACTGAATAGCTTAATCTCAAGATGAATCCAGAAGTCCAATCTGTCAATGAATTATCTTTCAAAAAATCAAGTAGGTAATTAAAAAAATATCTAATATAAAAAATCTTTGTTTGCATTACCCGATGCAAACTAATCTCGTTTTGCTGGCTTTTTTGAGTCATAATAGATCGCGTCTCTCAATAACAAGCCAGTAAATCTTCTTGAGAATCTATCTCGTTCAAACAGAGTTTTCGAATCATGTGCCTCTTCGTCTAAACTGTCTTATAGCTTTTAGACTCCATTATCAGTTGCTACGAAGGTATAGAAATATTATTTTTTGCAAAGAATAAGAAAGATCATACAAACCAGTTCCTTAGGGAGCTCTTATTTTATGAAAAAATGCTACAGCCGTCAAAGATACGAGATACTTACATGCTAAACCAATTATCGTTTAAAGACAAAAAAAGGAGATGAAAAAATGAAAAAGATAAAGACATTGACTGCCATAGCTCTATTAATCTTAATAGGATCAGTAAATACTAATGCTCAGGAAACCGCTCTTTTGCAGGTAATTCATAATGCAGCTGGTCCAGGTACAGCCTCAGTTGATATATATGTTAACGACCTTATATTCCTCGATGATTTTGCATTCCGCACTGCTACTCCTTTTCTCGAGGTGCCGGCTGATGTAAATCTTACTATTGGTGTAGCTGGACCGAATAGCATTGGTCCTGAAGATATTATAGCTGAATCTGATATTCTTTTGGCGGCCAATAAAAAATATGTTGCTATCGCTAACGGAGTCTTAAACCCTAATAATTTTGCAGAAAATCCAGATGGTGCTGATATTTCTTTTACTCTATTTACCCGGGATCGTATAAAAACTGAGTGTATGCTACCCAATCGTGTTAAACTTCTTGCATTCCACGGTGCTACAGATGCCCCCGGTGTCGATATAATGGTTGCCAACCATTGGGGTTTTCGCTGGAAACTATTCAATAATCTTGATTATAGTGAATTCTCTCTTTATAAAACCCTTTTAGAGGGCTTCTATACTTTAGAGGTAACACCAGAAAAAGACAACAATACAATTGTTATCGCCTTTCAGGCTGATTTAACTAATCTTGGCGGAAGCGCAGCTGTTGTTTTCGCCTCAGGTTTCTTAGATCCTTCAAACAACCAAGGTAGCGAAGCATTCGGGCTTTTCGTTGCTCTTCCTGATGGCCAGGTTGTGGAATTGCCAATTCTACCTTAATAAATATATACAATGCTGTTTTAAATAGCTGAGATCATAAGTATACTATTGCCAATTTATCGGCTATTGTCAAAGACATTAAAATTCACCTAGGAATAATCATTTAGATTTGATTTTCTTGTAAAAATACTCTGATAAAGTATATTACCGTGATGCCCAAGCGTCACGGTAACGATGCTCCGCTGGTAACCTTACTGTCGATGTGGGTGTGATCAACATGAAAGCGAGTTCCCCACACTAAAGCTTATCAGATAATCATTTTAAGGTATCGTATCAGGAGTAAGCCAGAAAGATTTTAATATCCAGGTCCATTCTGTTATAGACTGATCCTCCCTTCAACCTTTGGATCAAAGAAAGTCAGTCCATATACAACCTCAGCCCCCGAATCAACCAATACAAACCTTCTCAATTATAAATCCTCCCTATCTGATTAAGATTAAATGAATAGAATCTGTATTACATACTCAGTAATTAAAATCAGAAGAAAAGGATGAAACTCTTATGACAAAAAAGCTTCGAAAAGCAATCCCTATGGGACTTTTAAATCAATAATCCGCAGCATATTAAACTCTGTATAAACTGGCATAGATTCTTGATCCTCCATATAATCATCATCTTCATTGTCAATGAAAGCCATTTTGAAATGCTATTGGCAAAGTCTAATAAAAGCTATTGACAGATTGAATTCGATAGGCTAATTTAAGTGCCAATAAAAAATTCAATAATAACATATTTCGAATGACCTTTTCCACTACATACAACTACACGATGGAAGATGAAAACCTGATCTTACTTTATTCTAAGGAAGAAATTGACCAAAAGATTACTGACATTGCCAGCCAAATCACAAAAGACTATCAAAATAATGAGGTTATCCTGATCGGTATCCTGAAAGGGGCTTTTGTATTCCTGGCCGATCTAATGAGAAACATCAGGATACCGCTTAAGGTCGATTTTGTAAGACTTTCGAGTTATGGATCAAAGTTAAAATCATCAGGAAAGGTAATGATTACCAAGGATATTGACCTCTCTATTGAAGGAAAAGATGTTCTTATTGTAGAGGATATACTCGATAGCGGTTTTACACTTTCCTTTTTATTTGAGAAGCTAAAGGCAAAAAATCCAAAATCCTTAAAATCATGTGTACTAATAAATAAGACAGAGAGACAGGAAAAAAGAGTCGAAGTTGACTATGTTGCCTTTCGGTTAGAAGAGGGGTATGTTGTAGGCTATGGATTGGATTGTGATGAGAGATATAGAAACTTACCGGATATCTATAAATTGTCTAGGAGAAAACTATGATTGTCCAGTGTGAAGGATGCCAAACAAAATTCAAGGTTGATGACGAAAAGGTGCCGGAAAAGGGGATCAAGGCAAGGTGTTCTCAATGTAAAAATGTTTTTCGAATCGAACCATCTTCCACCTCTCTAGCCGGACACCATGAAGTGCCTAAGATAGAACGAGAAGATGAAAAGACCATTTCACCCTATAGAGTGAAGCAAACAAGGCAAAAAAAACCTCTTTCAAAAATTCTAACTGTTCTTTTAATACTTCTTCTTTTGGGATGCAGTATATACTTCTTCCGAGATAAACTGTCCAATATTAGCTGGATAAAAACAAGTATCTCTCGGACAAAAAATTATATCAGCCATTTTATACCATCTCGAGGGGATATTATCTTCTCTGCAGACAAGACTCAGGGATACTATCTTACCAACACCAAGACCGGCAGTATATTTATTATATTGGGTGAAGCGATAAACAGCTCTTCTAAGCCAAAAAGCTTCCTCAAAGTCAAAGGTATTCTTTTCGACAACATGGACAACAGGATAATGGAAAAAGAGGTATACTGCGGAAATCTCCTGTCTAATGATGAATTAAAGACACTGGAACCTTCTCAGATCAACTCCCATCTGAACAATCCCAGGGGAGAATCTTCAATAAATACAGCTATTCCCCCCAAAAAAGCCATTCCTTTTATGATCGTTTTTTTCAATTTACAATCCGAAGTGAAGGAGTTCAGTGTTGAATCAACAGGTTCTGAGAGTTGAAATGTCATGTAATTATAACTATTACCACTATAGGTTATGGAGAGTTTTCGGATTAAAAAGAGCAAAAGGGTTAGTGCCCGTTGTTTCTTCTATAATTCAGACAGCTTATCAGGGCAGGAGCAGATAAGGTCGACCCTATTATATTAGCTGCAAACGTATGGCCCAGGCAACTTTACGACCTACTATGGTGGATTTCATTGAACTTGTAATTCACAACAAAAGAATGGAGCTTCAATTAAAACAGATTGCAATAAAAAGCCTTCTGAACTTATTGTGTATCTCTTTGAAAGATTATTGAATACAACAAGAACTTGGCCTTATTAATTGTAGCAATGAAAAAATGCACAGGCCAAATGTTACTTAATCCTTCACCAGAGTCTAAGATTGAATTGGGCGACACTGTTCTCGCCATTAGAGAACCCAAAAAACTCCTAAAATTTGAAAAGAAAATGAGTGGTTAAATTTCAATAGACCGAAAAAAAGGGGCAAGCCCTCTAAAATCATAGACGGCTAACCCCTCTTTTAAAACCTTTTATTCATCAATCCTCTATGCCATTGCCTCCTCAACTAATTCAATAATATCTTTACCGGTTAAAGCCTCTTGCATATCCTTCTCCTTTATAGCATCCTCAAACATGGTTAGGCAATAAGGGCAAGCGGTCGATATCATGTTAGGATTGATATCAAGGGCATCTTGCAGTCGCATTTCGTTAATCCTTTTCCCAAGGTGTTCTTCCATCCACATTCGACCTCCACCAGCGCCGCAGCAGATACTCTTTGCTCTATTCCTGTCCATTTCCACCAAATTTATCCCTGGAATTGCCTCCAATATTTTTCTGGGGGCATCGTACACTGTATTATACCTGCCCAGGTAACAGGAATCGTGATAGGATACTGTCTTATTAATCGGTTTAGTGAGTTTCAGTTTACCTTTTTCAATCAAATCTAAGATGAATTCTGTGGAGTGCACCACCTCAAAATCCCCTCCAAATTGTGGATATTCATTTTTGAGGGTATTATAGCAATGCGGGCATTGGGTTATAATCTTTTTTATATTATATCCCTTTAATATCTCTATTGTTTCCGTAGCGAGCATCTGGTAGAGGTATTCATTTCCAATCCTTCTTGCCGAATCACCACAGCACTTCTCTTCTGCACCGAGTATTCCAAAATTCACACCGGCCTTATTAAAAATATTGACCAAAGAAGTCGATATCTTCTTATTACGGTCATCAAAAGATCCTGCACAGCCAACCCAATAGAGTACATCCACATTGCTGTCCTCTGACAGTATCTTGACTCCCATATCCTTTGCCCAATCCGCTCTAGTAGCCCATCCAATACCCCATGGATTACTGTTATTCTCCATATTTCTAAAGACTGCTTGAACCTCTGGAGGGAAATTACTCTCCATCAAAACCATATAACGACGCATGTCTACTATCTTATCCACATGCTCGTTACATACAGGGCATTGCTCCATACAAGAACCACATGTTACACAAGACCAGATCTTATCTTCGGATACGACATCTCCGATCAAAGCTGGGCTATCATAGCCGGATTCCGCTGCCTCTGCTTCTGCCTGCGCATCTGTTCCTGACGCACCTCCATTATTGCTACCTGTCAGATGAGGGCCTTTCTCCAAAAGATGCACTTTCAGGTCATGTATCAAATGCCTTGGAGAAAGAGGTTTTTCAGAAAGATGGGCTGGACAGTTGACCTCACATCTCCCGCATTCGGCACAAGTGTAAAGGTCGAGTAACTGCTTCCATGTGAACTCTTCAATATTCGACACACCGAATGTCTCTGCTTCTTCCATGTCCAATATTGGTTTAAGTGCACCCCTTGGTTCCATGGACTTGAAGAAGATATTGAATGGAGCAAGAATGAGGTGGAGATGCTTTGAATATGGTATAAGCACCATAAATCCAAGGACCAAAAGGCAGTGTATCCACCATGATGCGATGAAAAGGGCCTCCTGCGTCGTTCTTTCAATGCCCATATTGTTAAATAAGCTCGCAAGGGCAGCACCGACAAACGCCATACTTGCTGCTCCATGAGCCTCTGTATTGATCTCAAATCCCTCCATTAAGAAATGAAAGACCATCAGAGAAGCTATTATTCCCAGGATGATCCCTGCTTCTGGGGTTGGCTCCAACCTTGGAGGTTTCACCACGTATCTTCTTAATAATCCCCAAATAACCCCGGTTATGACCATCAATCCAACGATATCGAGTAACAAAGGGAAATAGGTTGCAAAGGTACCCCCCAGGATATTATAGGAGAGACCAGGTATAAAGCCTCTTCCGAACATGAAGAGATAACTGAAGGAAAAGCATAAAAAACCATAGAATATCATAGCGTGCCCAAGTCCGGCCAAATCTTTTGCAGAGACATCCTTAAGTACGCATAATTGAAGAAGTATCCTTTTTAAGGCAAACATTATCCTTGCACCTATATTATCAAACCTATCGTCCTCTTTCCCAATACGCAGGATAAAGTAGAGATATCTGACCCTGTTTATAAAAAAAGCCACTGCTACAATTATTGCAATGGCCAAGAGTATAAAGTTTGGGATACCTAGGATTTTATAAGTGGCTACATTCATGACTCCTCCTATCTATGACGGGGTCTTCCTATATTTTGGAACTTAAATTCATAGTTGTTAAATGATACTATTTGAAGATAAAAACTGATTTTCAATTTTTACTGGCTATTTTTGAAGAAGCCCATGTTCTATTAACATGGGCTTCCTCAAATAAACTTATTTACTCAGCTTTTCGATAAAAAAATCCTTTTTTAACTGTCAGCCTTTAATTTCTTAAATTCTTCAGTAATAACAGGTACGACTTTAAACAGATCATCGACTATACCATAATCGGCCTTTTGGAATATTGGAGCATCCGGGTCTTTATTGATAGCAACTATAAACTTAGAGGTACTCATACCTGCCAAATGTTGTATTGCACCGGATATACCACATGCGATATAGAGATTTGGAGAAACAACCTTCCCGGTCTGTCCTACCTGATCCGACTGAACTCTCCAACCAGCATCCACAGCTGCCCTCGAAGCGCCGACTGTTGCACCGAGGACATCGGCCAATTCTTCCAACATCTGGAAATTCTCTGGCCCTTTCATCCCCCTTCCGCCGGACACAATAATCTCTGCTTCAGTAAGGTCGGCCCTTTCACCAGCAGTCTTCACAAACTCCTGTATGGTTGTACGAATATCGTCAGGATTGATATTCACATCGACTTTTATTATCTCAGGTTTTTTGGACTCATCCGGTGGATTAACTGGTAAGGCATTCGGCCTCACCGATGCCATATTGGGCTTGTTATCGGAAAAGGATAGATCTGCATATGCCTTTCCTGCAAACATTGGTCTTGTCACAGTTAACTTGCCATCATCAAAGCTAACTCCTGTACAGTCTGTTGCCAGTCCTGCCTCCAATCTGCCAGCAACCCTTGGAGAAAGGTCTTTGCCCAGTATTGTAGCCCCATAAAGAACGATAGCCGGCTCGTTTTCTTTAATCAACTCGGTTAAAACTTTAGAATAAGCATCTGTTGAATAATCTTTTAATAGTTCATGATCGGCGAGATATACTTTATTCGCACCATAATATCCGAGTTGTTCTGCTAAGGACTCTAAATTATGCCCCATAAGTACAGCTGAAACATCTCCCCCTAGAGTTTCAGCCATCTTCTTAGCTTCGCTAATCATCTCTAATGCTACTTTTTTTACCTTACCTTCCTTAGCTTCCGCAAATACCCATATGCTATTAGACATTACTCTCCCCTCCTTTCTTAAATCACTTTAGCTTCTTCTCTAAGAAGCTGAACAAGTTTGGGGGCGGTCTCCTGAGGTCCTTCCCCTTCGATAATCTTACCAGCAGCCCTTTCAGGAGGAGGGGTATACTTTAAAATCATCGTCTTTGAACCATTGCAGCCAACACTGTCCGCATTTAGCCCTAATGCTCCGAGATCTTTGACATCAAGGGGCTTCTTCTTGGCTTTCATTATTCCAGGCAAAGAGGCATATCTAGGTTCATTCAGTCCCTTCTGGGTTGTAAGAACAGCAGGCAAAGGAACATTGAGTATCTCTACTCCTCCTTCCACCTGACGATCTACTACAGCGGATTTCTTATCATCAGCTACCTGAAGCTTTTGAATGAGGGAAACCTGGGGAATTCCAAGTAACTCGGCCAGGATCTGTCCCACCTGTGAGAGATCATCATCCACTGCCTGTTTTCCACAGAAGATTACATCGTATTCTAATCCTTTTAACGCTTCGGCCAATACCTTAGCTGTAGCAAAGGAATCACCACCTTCGAAAGCAGGATCATCTAATTGCACTGCTTTGTCTGCTCCCATAGCCAAACCCGTCCTTATGGTCTCAACGGCTCTGCTTGGCCCCATACAAAGAATAGTAACTGAACCACCAAACTTCTCCTTGAGTTTCAATGCCTCTTCCACACCAAATTCATCATAGGGGTTCATGACATACTTCAAACCATCTGTAATGATATCTGAACCATCCGGTTTAATCTTTATTACTGATTCAGTATCTGGCACTTGTTTGACACATACTACTGAGTTCACCTTAATCCCTCCTTTTCTATTTTGTATCCACCCAGAAATGGCCCTTATACCCAACCTCCATGTCTATCCATATAGAAAGTATTGTATATTACCCTTATCCTTCCTTGATCTTGAACAAAATTGAACATTTCTGGATGGATACTCTTTATTTGTTTTTATAAACAGAAATATTTCTTATTTAAATATCAATGTAAAAGATCCACCCCCTCTCTATCCCCTTTCTCCTAGTGACTGTATAAGGGTCACAAAACCAGCACGTTCACCTCATTCCAGTCAGTACAATTCAATCGCATCTTAAATCATACCTCTGATAAAGATATCACTTATCATCTTGGCAGATGTAGGCAGGCTGATCCTCTTCTTAGATGATAAAACCCAGAACCTCGCAACTTCATCGAGCGCTCCCCAAAATGCCCTGCTGATAACAATAGGGTCTAACTCTTTTTTGATTAATCCTAATTCCTGTCCTTCTTTGATTATGGAAGATATGATCTTTAGATATTCAATGAACTTTTTATTTACATAATCCTTCATGAATTTACTGCTCTGTCTTAATTCAACCTCCATAATTGCAGCCAAATCCGGGTTCTGTTTCTTCGAATTTAACTGAACAAAAGCAAATCTCTTCAGTTTTTCAAATGGGTCTTCACCTTTTTTAATCTCTTGTTTCATGTTCTGAATGATTCTTTCCATCTCCTCCTCAAAAAGGGAGATGAGAATGTCATCCTTATTCTTAAAATAAAGGTAGATTGTTCCGTCTGCGACTCCTGCTTCCTTAGCAATCTCTGAAACCTTTGAATTATAAAAACCATTTTGTGCAAATACCTTAATGGCAGCCTGAAGAATCCTTTTGTGCTTATCCTCAGCCCTTGTTTGTAAAACCCCCATTTGGCCCCTCGAAGTCTCTATATTTAATTAATGAATGATTATTCATTCATTTTAAAATCTAACACAGGGGCAATTTGCTGTCAAGATTTTTTATCTTTTATAATACAGTATATAAACTAAAACTTCTCAAACATTACGGCCCATACTTTTATATTTCAGCAACTTTACGGTAAGGTCTGTCGTATTTATCGTAAAGGTAAATGTTTAGCTTTTTGAAGAGAGCTGCAAGAAGTGACGGTTAAATTTTAATGCGTGAACCGTCTGAGTGAGCTTAAGCAATAGAAAGGTAAAAGATACGAGTTTTTCACAGATTACAAATTTGATTCTCGTCAAAACCTGGCGAGCACCTTTTGCTTTATTAAAGTACAACAACTCTTATTCAACATATTTGCAGGTACCTCTGTGGGATAATACAGGGCAAAATCAAACCGCAACCATTCCAACTCTATAACATCTCAGGCAACGGTCTGCCTCTCTCATCGCCTCAATAGAACTATAGCCCTGTTCCACCTCTTCGAAGCTCTTCCTTCTTTCGTCAGGCGGAAGCATTCCCAAATGCAACCTCTTTGTGCCACCTAAAAAACCAATCTTTTCTTCGGGATCAAAGACTTTCACTTTTTCAAAGAGAGTATCAAAACACACCTCGCAAGTCTTCTCCAACTCCATTTTGTTTATCATTCGATCGATGTTCATTGCAGCCTTTCTTCCGCCTGCACATGCACGGATAAGTGCCGAAGGGCCTGTCACACAGTCCCCCGCCGAAAATATCTTAGGATTACTCGTCTGCATTGTAAATTCATTGACTATCAGGGTATTCTTTCTGCTTGTTTCAACTTTATCTCCACCTTCCATGAGCGACAAATCTATTGCCTGCCCTATGGCAGGAACCAAGATATCACACTCTACAACGAATTCTGATCCTTCAACAGGTACAGGCCGTCTTCGACCGCTCTCATCCGGCTCACCTAACTCCATGCGGATGCATTCAACACCCACCACCTTTCCCTTTTTTGTAAGTATCTTCGTTGGATTTGTTAAGTAATGAAATTTGACGCCCTCTTCTTCTGCATCTTTTATTTCAACATGATCTGCAGGCATCTCCTTTTTCGTCCTTCGATATACCAGGTTCACATCATCTTTCCCAATCCGATAAGAAGAGCGCACACAGTCAATGGCAACATTTCCACCACCTACTACCAGTACTTTTTTCCCCTCAGGATATGGGTCTTTGCCCATATTAATATCGAGAAGATAATGAACCCCGGGGATGAAGCCCTTGTATCCTTTATCTTCCCCTTCAAGCCTCATTGAGGTACTCGACTGGGCTCCAATGGCAATGAAAACTGCATCACTTTCTTTCTCTATATCAGAGAGCTTGACATCCTTTCCCACGAGTGTATTGTATTTTATCGTAACACCCATCTGCTGAATTTGATCTACCTCATTACGAAGAATCTCTCTAGGCAGACGATAGTCCGGAATACCCATTGCTGCCATACCCCCAGGTTCCCCGAGCCTCTCATAAATCGTAACTGTATGATCCTTAAGAGCCAGATGATATGCACATGTTATACCTGCAGGCCCTGCCCCAATGATTGCAACCTTGCCAATCTTTTCTGAAGGTACCTGTTCATATGATATTCCTTTATGTCTTTCCATTCTATTATCAGCGACAAAACGTTTCAGATACTTTATTGAAATAGGCTCATCCAGGATTGCCCTGCGGCAGTGTTCTTCACACGGTCTGACGCAAACCCTTCCAACAACCCCAGGAATTGGAAGCCTACACGTAATCATATCGAATGAATCATTGAATTTCCCTTCTTTTATGCATTCAATATAGCCTGGGATGTCGAGATGGATCGGGCATGCATCCATACATGGTGCAGTAAGTTTATACTTGTATTCTCCTTTTGGGATAGGGCTTCTGTCCTGTATTGCTCTATTAAAATCTTTTTCAAAGTATTTAAGCGCATCTAATAGTGCCACAGGTCCCGATTGCCCAATGTTACACTTCGAACCTTCCCGCACAACATCTGCAATACGAGAAAGGACGTTTAAATCTTCTTGCTCGGCTTTTCCCTCACAGATCTTTGTTAATGTGTCTGCCAAAACCTTGGTGCCAATTCGACAGGTAAAGCATTTGCCGCATGACTCATTTTGTATAGCTACCATGTATGCCCGGCATAGATCAACGATATTCACTTCTTGAGATCTTAGTACGAGACCATACCATCCGATCATTGCCTTAATTTTTTTGTCCATTGTAAACTGCATAGGTAAAGAGATATTCTCTACGTCTTCAAAATCCTGAGTCTCTTTCCCGCTATTATCAACAACCTCTCCTCCCCACGAACTAAAAAGAATATCATTCATAACCTGCCCCAACTTTCCCTTCTATTTTCAAACAATACAACCATTACTCACGGCAATTAAAAAACTAACTATTACAACCTCTTTTCATAGCTCATCTCAATGGTCTTTACAAGGCCTGTCAATACTTTATTGATAGGGACTGAGATCTCCAGTCTCTTACCTTCTGTAACAATCGCTCCGTTTATGTAGTCAATCTCTGTTTTCTTGGCTCTTAAGACATCCTGCAACATTGATGAGACATTGGTCGCTGTCGCTTCGCAGACACCTTCCACCCTCTTGATCGGGTCTTCGTATGTCAGCTTTATCCCCCTCTTTTTTACAACAGAAACCGCCTCCATAACAGCCGCCCTCATGATATCCCTCGCCAGATTATATTGAACAAGTTCCCCATTCTTTAATCTAAGAACAGCAGTTAATGCATTTATGCCAACATTGATCAACAGTTTGCTCCAAATCAGCCCCTCTACATTATCTGTAACCTTGGTCTCCAAGCCAGCAGAGTTAAATAAAGAGGACAAGCTCTTTATCCTGGCGGAAGCCCTACCATCGAGTTCACCAATGATTGTTTCGCCTTTACCGGCGTGTCTTATATGTCCCAATCCAAGAACCGTAGCCCCTTGAGAGGTTGTTCCACCGATAACCCTTTCACTCCCTATAACCTTAGATATGATCTCTATATTTCCGTAACCGTTTTGCAAAGTCAAAACAGTAGTCTTTTCTCCTATGAGTTGAGTGACATCATTCGCTGCTCTTTTTGAATCATATGACTTGACACATATGATGATAAGATCTGCGTTGCCTATATCTTTATGATAGTTTGTTATATTCACACGTACACTATGACTGCCACTTATTCCCTCGATTCTCAAACCATCCTTTTTGACTTTGTCTACTCTGTCCTGGTGTTTATCTAAAAGCCATATATCCTCTTCCACCTTTGATAGATAATAGGAAAATAGACATCCCATTGCTCCAGGGCCTACGATAACTATCTTCATAGCTCACTCCCTTATCCTCTTTATTACTTTATCCATCTCAAGCATTATCTGTGGACTCAGTTTAAAAGGTGGTACCCCTTTCAAATCCGCCTCGACGATTAGCGGATCTGATTTTATTGAGCCTAAGAAATAGAAGTCGCGCATCTCTTTGTATAGAAACTTCCTATCATTGTCATCTCTCACCTTATTGGCAATTACACCAATCTTCTCTATGCCAATATCCCCAGCCAATCTCCTTATCCTATATGCTGTCTCTATACTTCTCTTTCCTGGTTCAACAACTACGATAAACATATCAACTGCCTTTGCTGTAGCTCTTCCCAGGTGTTCTACACCTGCTTCCATGTCCAAGATCACGACTTCCCTTCTAGCCAGTATGAGATGGGTAACCAATGCCTTTAGGAAGACACTTTCAGGACAAACGCAACCCCCTCCTCCTTTCTTTACAGTTCCCATAATCATCAGACGGATGCCGTCTTGTTCTACCCAATATTTTTCCGGGATATCATCGACTTTTGGATTTAGCTTAAAGAAACCTCCGCTACTGCCCGGTTTCGCACCAGTTCTCTCTTCTATGAGTTCACTCATCTCTGTTATAGGCACGATCGCATTTGGGCTTGGAAACCCAAGGGCCATAGCCAGATTTGCATTTGGATCCGCATCAATAGTCAGTACAGTATACCCCTCATCATGAAATTTTCTGGCAAGACATGCACTGATCGTTGTCTTTCCAACACCACCTTTACCTGTCAAAGCAATCTTCATTGACTTCACCGCCTATAACTTTAATTAATAAATAAACAGACACATTTTACTTAAGGCAATTCGATATTGTCAAGTAAAGTTTAAAAGAAAATACTCTTTTATGAATTAAATTGGGAGATGAACGGTTTGACAAATAGCGGGGTTATTCTTTTTCGATGGGAAGAAATACAGTAACAGTGGTTTCCGTACCTTCTTTGCTACTTATCTGGATTGAACCATGGTGGGCCTCAATGATCCCTTTGGCAATCGGCAATCCCAGGCCAGTGCCTACGATCATCCTTGTTTGATTGTCCTTTACCCTGTAAAACCTATCGAAAATCTTAGGGATATCTTTTTCAGGGATACCTATGCCAGTATCTGAAACATCGACCCTTATATACTCTCCTTGTGGCAAAACACGTATAGTGACACTTCCACCTCTAATATTGTATTTGATAGCATTATTTATGAGATTAATAAAAAGCTCTTCCATATTTCCTTTATCCGCCTTTATCAAAGGTGGAGACTCGCTTATTTCTATCTTTAAATTTATACCTCTAGTCTCTGCTTCAGGTTCCATAATCTGACATGCTCGTTCTAAGACATCTTCTAATTCTATGAGTTCTTTATGTTGAACCACTATACCCGAATCGATCTTTGAGACATTGAGTAGATCGTTAATGAGCTCAAGGATCCCCTTTGTTCTCTCTTTTGCTCGAGTTAACATGTTTTTTTGCTTTACAGTAATCGAACCTGTCATACCTTCTTGTATCACTGATAGCTGCTGTTGTATCGCAGAAACAGGAGCTCTCAACTCGTGAGAAACCAGAGACAAAAAATCTGACTTCATCTGATTCAATTCTTTTTCCTGCGTGATATCATGGAGAACGGTTACAGACCCCATAACACTGCCTTCTTTATCAAGGACGGAAGCAACATCCGCGCTTAAAAAAACTACGCCCTCTCCTTTGGAAGGTGAGATCTGCCGGGATATCTCAAGATACTTAGTTTCCTCGGCATTTAAAGCTGCAGCTACTGCTTCTGCAAGGTCATTATCATGAATACACTGTGATATGGGTCTATTTATAATCGGCAACTTTTCGATTTCTAATAGCCTTATTGCAGCAGGGTTATGAAGCACAATAAGGCTTTCTCTATCCGTGACAAGCACCCCATCAGCCATAAAATTGATTATTGTAGAAAGCCTGCTCTTCTCATATGCAATATCCTTAAGGCTTTTTTCCCTCTCATTTCGAAGGCTTTCTGCTTCTCTTTGCAGTATACTCTTCTCCATAGCCCTCTTTACAACAATCCTCAGCTGTTCTGGTGTAAAGGGTTTTGCGATAAAGTCATAGGCCCCTTTCTTCATTGCTTCCACTGCCGATTCTACAGTCGCATACCCGGTAATAACGACTACAATCAAATTATCGTCTATACCTCTAAGAGCATCCAATACATCCATGCCACTTATCCCTGGCATCATTAGATCGAGCAAAAGGACATCGAAAGACTCTTTTTCAGTATGGATAAGGTGTAGGCCCTCCTCTCCATTTTTAACTGTTTTGACTCGACAGCCATCTCTCGTCAATATGCGAAGGCATCCATCTCTAATAACGGCCTCATCATCTATAACGAGGATATTCGCATCCTTCAACATCTGATGAGTTTCCTTGTAATTTTCTATTAATACTCCCCCCCCCCCTTAATCTCTTTGCAAAAGACTCTCAGCTCGTTTTACTAATTCAGTAGGTTCAACCGGCTTGTCTATATAATCATCCGCGTCTATTTCCATCCCCATTCGATGTGTATACGTTGTCTTAGACATTTCTGAAACAACAGCAGTCAAAAGGAGTATCGGAATCTGTTTGTATTGAGGATCAGACTTCAGTTCATGACAAACAGTATAGCCATCTTTATTCGGCATCATCACGTCGAGTATGATTAAATCCGGCAAGTATTCTTTTGCCTTTTGCAACCCCTCGATTCCATCATAGGCAGTGATAACTTCATAACTCTTGTCCTTTAACATCATTTCAACTGATTCGACAAGATCAGGGTCATCATCAACGACTAAAATCTTTCGTGTCTCTCCCATATTATTCCTCCCTTTCTTAATTAAATAAAGTTAATAACTCTCCCCTTATGAAACAATTCCGGCTGTTTTTATAATATCAGGAACGAGTTCCTCTTTACCTATTGCCATGATATGGACACCATCACACATCTTTTCTTCGTAAATCCGCTTGATCATCCTACCAGCGATCTCTATCCCCTTTGACAAGGCGCCGCCTTTAGGTGCTGAGGCCATTTCATCTACCAACTCTTGCGGCACATTAACGCCTGCTACATTCTTATTCATAAACCGAGCCATTGGTGCTGATGTGAGAAAGATAATACCAGCGAGGATCTTTACAGGAAAGTTCCTAGCATATCCCATAAACTCTTTGAAACTATCGAGATCATATACTGCCTGGGTCTGTATAAATTCGGCACCTGCCTCGATCTTTTTCTCGAATTTTATAAGCTGCGGCTCAATCGGGTTTGCCTCAGGCGTAACAATAGCTCCGGCACAAAAGGATACGGGGCCATCAAGATTATTCCCTCCCATATCTTTGCCCTTTTCCATAAGTCGAATCATGGCCAGAAGCTGACTCGAATCGAGGTCAAAAACTGCCTTTGCCTCCTTGTGATCACCCAATAGGATCGAATCCCCAGTAAGGCACAATACGTTTCTGATCCCCCTTGTATATGCAAAGAGAAGATCCGCTTGAAATGCCAGCCGATTACGATCCCTACATGTCATCTGTAAGATAGGTTCTCCACCCATCTCTTTGACCAAAAGGGCGCCTCCGATAGAAGGGAACCGCATAACCGAACTCTGATGATCCGTAATGTTAATAGCATCTACCTTCTCTTTCAGGATCTCAATATGGTGTACCATCTTTTCAAGATTTGTCCCCTTTGGCGGCGCCACTTCAGAGGTAATTACAAACTTTCCCGATTCGAGCACGTCTTTAAAAGAGGAAGACATATATCACCTCGTAAATTTATAATATGAATTTCCCGGGTGAAGGCTCTCCTTGATGATTTCTCGGTTTTTGCAGCTTTCTCATACCCTCCAGTCGATCAAGCTCCTTTAATCGATCGTATATCAAGGTCCATGCACACTCCTTTGCGTCATCTATCTCGCACTTTCCATTATTCGTGCCACCACACGGCCCGTTCACCAATCCTTTATGACAAGATGTCACAGGACAAATTCCTCCGGTCTCACCCAGAATACAGGTTCCACATTGTGTACAGACCTCATCAAACTGCCCCAAAGAGGTTTCCTTACCTATAAAAAGAGTATCTAAAGCAGGGACAACGAGTTTTTTTGAATTTCTCGCTATATTCTGAATGCCAAATGCGCAGGTCATAATCAGAAGAACATCTGCCTGATCCATATGCTGATAATATTCATCGAGCGCCTCTTTTGTCATATTGTCACACGCAACGGGTAATATGGCATGGCCTGTTATCAGTTTGCCTTTGTTTGATAGATTCTTAGCCATGGCTCTCACCTCAGCATCTCCCCCGGTATGCGTCAATGTTACGCAGGTTCCGCAACCTGCGATGAAAACCCTTCCCAGGCCACTAAGAAGCACGTCGATCTCCTCTTCTGGCTTCTGCTTTGTAATGGATCTAATCATATCGATTCCCTTTCTTTTTCCAAATCACATCTTAGGCACCTCATCGCCTCAATATGCGCCTGTTTCTCCGAAAAGCCTCTTTCAACCTCTCGAAAGTCTTTCACTCGCTGCTCAGGTCTCTCTACTTCGATCGGGACCCTTGGTCTCTCCTCAGTTGTCTCCTCCTCTAAGGCCAGGCCAATATCCTGTCTTAAAGAGGTCTTTTCATCTGCAATTTCTATACGACCTTTATCTTTTTTTAGATACTTATCGATTGCGATAGCCGCTCTCCTCCCTGAGGCTATGGCTTTTATTACTGTGCTCGGACCTGTAATAAAATCGCCCCCTCCAAATATGCCGGGTATATTCGTAGCAAGACTGTTTTCATCTACCTCCAGGCTCCCCCATAATGCCCTTTCAAGCTGACTGTCCCTAGACAAAAATGAGATGTCAGGGGCCTGGCCGATCGATACAATAACAGTCTCAACATCTACTATCTGGGTTTCATCCTCTTCAATTCCGATATGGGATCGACCTTCCTCATCAAAAACGGTCTTACTCCGAACAAACTCAATACCAGTGACCCTGTCACCTTTATGAAGGATCTGTTTCGGTGTCCATAAGGGATGGATAACAACCCCTTCCTCAATCGCCTCGTCAACATCTTTCTCCCAAGCAGGCATTTCCTCTTTGGTTCTGCGATAGAATATCTGGACATCTCTGGCGCCCACTCGTAAGGCGGTTCTTGCCACATCAATCGCCACATTGCCCCCACCTATGACCACCACCTTGCCTTTAAGGGTAATCTCTTTGCCCATCTTGATATCATAGAGAAATTGGAGCCCATAATACACCCCATTGAGATTCTCTTCTTCCCCGGCAATACCGATTCGCTTACTTACCTGTGCACCCGCTGCAATAAATACAGCGCAATACTCGTTCGCCATCAGGTCATTGATAGTATATCTTACATCTATGGGTGAGTTATAAAGAATCTCTACACCACAGCTTTCGATATAGTCAACCTCCCTTTGAATCACATCTCGTGGCAGGCGAAACTCTGGCACTGTAATTCTCAGCATACCACCTGCTACATCTTGTGCCTCAAAAACAGTCGTCTTGTATCCATTTTTTGCCAGAAAATAGGCACATGTCAAACCGGCTGGTCCTGCTCCAATTACTGCAACCTTTTCTTTTTTGGATACAGGAAAAGGCGCCTTGGCAAGCCCAATATTCTCAAAGTACCAATCCGATGCAAAACGTTTCAAAGAGCGAATCGCCACTGAGTCGTCCAATTCACCTCGACGGCATTTGAATTCGCAAGGATGGACACAGATACGACCGCACACAGCGGGAAAGGGGTTCCTTTCCCGAATGATCTCTACTGCCTGTTCGTATTTTCCACTGGCAATCGATGCAACATAATTTGGCACATCGATCCCCGCAGGGCAGGCATGCTGACAGGCTGAGATGACCATGGAATCACACATTGCGCCAGCACAACGATGTTCCAAGATATGATCTTCATATTCCTTTAAAAAATATTTCAATGTCGAAAGGGCCGGTTTCGGACATGTCTGACCAAGACCACAAAGTGATGCCTCTGTGATTGTGTCTCCCAGCTCCTGTATCGCGTTCAGATCCTCAATCCGTCCCTGACCCATTGTGATTCGTGTGAGTATCGTAAGAAGCTGGGTTGTTCCTGTTCTACACGGCACACATTTCCCGCAGGACTCTTCCTGAGTAAAATTCAAGAAGAACCTGGCGATCTCCACCATGCAATTGTTCTCATCCATAACTACCATACCACCAGAACCCATGATAGCACCGATTCGTTGCAATGTATCGTAATCTATCGGAAGGTTTAGATACTGGGCAGGTACGCATCCTCCGGATGGACCTCCCATCTGAACGGCCTTAAACTGTCTCCCTTTTAGGATGCCTCCACCGATATCGAAGACCACCTCTTTTATGGTAACGCCGATAGGTACCTCCACAAGACCCGTGTTATTCACTTTACCGACTAGAGAAAATATCTTCGTCCCCTTGCTCTCCTTTGTACCTATCTGTGTATACCAATCCACACCGTTTTTTATTATCAAGGGAATATTCGCCCATGTCTCTACATTATTGATATTGGTGGGCTTTCCGTCTAATCCGGACTTGGCAGGAAAAGGTGGACGCGGCCTCGGCATACCCCGTCGTCCTTCAATGGAAGCAATAAGGGCGGTCTCTTCACCGCACACAAAGGCCCCTGATCCCTTCTTTAGGAAGATGTCAAGATTAAATCCAGTCCCCAGAATGTTCCCTCCTAAAAGTCCCAGTTCTCTCATCTGTTCAATAGCAATGCTCAGGTGCTCGACTGCAATAGGGTATTCCTCTCGCACATAAATATATCCGTATTCGGCTCCTATCGCATAGGCTCCGATGAGCATCCCCTCTAGCACCACATGAGGATCCCCTTCCAGAACCGATCGGTCCATAAATGCTCCTGGGTCCCCTTCATCTGCATTACAGATAATGTACTTCGGCTGTATCTCAGCCTCACGGGCAAATTTCCATTTTAGGCCAGTAGGAAAACCGGCACCACCTCTGCCTCTGAGCTTTGCTTTTGTCACTTCATCGATCACCAGTTCAGGTGACATCTCAAAGAGGGCCTTGACAATGGCCTCGTATCCTCCGACAGCAATGTAATCTTCAATATCAGTTGGATCAATCTGACCACAATTGGCTAGAACTCTTCTTACCTGCTTGCCAAAAAAGGGGATATCCTTTTCACGTGTTACTTTCTTGTTGGTTTCAGGATCTGTATACAAAAGACGCTCTACTGGCCTGCCATGAATAAGGGTTTCTGAGAGAATCTCTCCTACATCCTCCTGTTCTACTCTGTTATAAAATATATTGTCAGGATCAACAGCTAAGACCGGCCCATTTTCACAAAAGCCCCTACACCCTGTCTTCTTTATCTCCGTTTTATTGTCTAAGCCGTGGCTTGCAATTTCTCGGTTCAAGGCATCGACAATCTTAAGAGATCCACCTGCACGACATCCTGTACTGCAGCAGACTTTGGCAACCCTTTGACTCTGTTTCCTTTTATTGAGAATGTTTTGTCGAAGGGTTGCCAGATCTGAAGGGTTTTCAATCTTCTTCATCTGTGATATCCCCTATTTCTTTCTTCTTACCTTTACTGTACTCGGCCAGTATGCTGCTTACCTTTGGTGGAGAAAGCTTACCAAAATAGGTCTTATTGACCATCATGGTAGGAGCAAGCGCACAGGCACCAAGACAAGCCGTTGTTTCGAGGCTAAAGTGATAGTCAGGAGTCGTCTCGCCTTCATCGAGTTCCAGGTCTCTCTTTATCAGCCTCAGAATGCTTCTACTGCCTTTGACATGACAGGCTGTTCCACGACATACTCTGAGTATATGTTTGCCTTTAGGCTTCAGTGAAAATCCAGCGTAGAATGAGATTACTCCCTGAACCTGTGAGGGAAATAACTTAAGAACTTCAGCAATCTGTTCAATCGATTCAGGCGGAATATATCCAAATTCTTCCTGTATTTGCTGTAATAGGGGAATGAGCCCCCATCTTCTATCTTGGTGAGTCTCGATAATAGAGGTAAGCTTATTCCAGTCGATCTCTTCTGGTTTCATTCATCTTCTCCTCTTTCAATATATCTTTACTCCTTCTGAGTCATTGTACCTTAGATCTTCTCTATTTTGACCTTGCATGTGTTCCAGCCGGAGGAGTCTAATGTGCAAAGTTGGCTTAATCTGATGAGGTTTCTTGCGTCATTTTGATGAAATGCCATAGGCACAAAGATCAAACCTGCCTTTATTCGTCTTTTTAGCCTGATTTCCCTTTTCAATGATCCAAATTGCGAAATAACTCGAATGGTATCTCCGTTATTGAGACCAAGATTCATCCCATCCTCAAGCGATATCTCTACCTCACCTCGTGAATCCATCTCTCGGATACGCTTCGAATAACTCGTTCGGGTTCCACTCCCCAAATGGTAACAGCAAGAACCTAAGATAGCAGTAAAAGGATAACCATCATCGAATGTCTCCTCTTCAGTAGAAGCAAGGGAACAAAAAGAGAACCCTCTTTGTGTCCCATCCACGTGTAAAGGCTTCCTTTCACCCCTTTCATCAACCCATTTTGCATATCTATTTCCATTTCGATGTGCATACATCGGCACAAGCTCAATGATTTCATCTCGGATTTCTTCCAGGGAACGATAACTCAGCCCATCCCCCATCTTTGACGTGAGAAGGGTAATGATTTCCCAGTCAGGTTTTGCCTCACCTGGAGGGGAAACCACAAGCTCAAAAGACTGTATTCTTCCCTCCAAATTTGTAAAGGATCCTCCCTTTTCACTGAACGCTGCTCCAGGCAGAACCACATCTGCAATCTCAGTTGTTTCGTTTCTAATAATATCCTGTACTACAATGAAATCCAATTTATCCAAGGCCTTGCGAACTCTATCGGGCTGTGGCAGGCTGCGAATAGGGTTTTCCCCCATTATATATATTGATTTGAGACTGCCTTTTTCTGCTTCCTCGATCATTTGAACCATGTTGAGGCCTTGGTCAGGGGAAATATCTGTCTGCCATACATCTTCGAACCGTCTTCGTGCCTCATCATCATTCAGCGATTTTCGGCAGGGAAGTGCATACGGCACTGCTCCCATATCCCTTGAACCTACCTGGTTGTTTTCACTCGCAATAAGATATAAACCCGCACCTTGGGATACCAGATTTCCGGTCATCAATGAAAGGTTGAATATGGCATCCAGAATTTGCAATCCGTATCTCTGCTTCAAAATTCCATGCCCAATCACAAAGGCGATCTTTTTGCCATGCAATAGCTCTGCTGTCACTTCCATTATGCTCACATCTACACCTGTTATGCGGCTACTCCTATCAAGATCAACACAGGAAAGACCAGCACGATATTGGTCAAAACCATGTGTGAATCTCACTATGAAATCAAAATCATACCCCTTTCCCTTAAAAAGCAACGCTGCAAGACCATTGATCAACTCGAGGTCGCTATTTGGTGAAATACGGAGCCATATCGATGAAAAGTCAACTAACTCCGTGTGCCTAGGATCAACAATGACCAAAGGGATACCCTGTCTGGCTGCCCTTTTGAGATAATATCCCACCACAGGAACCGATTGATTTGGGTCAGCACCGAGAACAAAGATTACTTCCTCTTCCAAAAGACGTGCAAGGGGTTGCATACCATACCTGCTGCCAGTTTTTTCATCAATACGATCCCAGAAAGATTGCCCGTAAATGTAACCCCCATTGTCCACATTATTGGTCTTTAGAATACTCCTGGCCATCTTCTGAAAGATGTAATTTTCTTCATTTGTGCATTTGGAAGATCCCAAGAACGCCACATTCTGAGGACCATTTTCTCTTTTAATATCGAGGAGTCGTTTTGCTACACGTTCCAATGCCTCTTCCCATGAGGTAAAAACCAGTTCACCATTATTTCGAACCATAGGACGGGTTAGACGTTCGCCGGCATTCAGAAAGTCGTGTGCAAAGTATCCTCGCACACAGAGTGTAGCTCCATTAACTGTATCATGCAGGTGTGAAGGATTGACCTCTACGACCTGTTCTTTGGCAACACCTAAAAAGAGCGAACAGCCCACACCGCAGAAACCGCAGATAGAAAGAGATTCACGCTCAGGTGTCCCCACATATCGTGTATTTTTCGGCGCGAGGGCCCCGGTCGGACACATGGACACACAGGTACCACAAAAGGTACAGCTCGATTGCTCTAAGGCTCGATCATGCACAGTAGCAGGGCGGGATTTAAAACCCCTGAGATTATAGTCTATTGCTCCCACAACAACGAGTTCATGGTCTGCCCGGATACACTTTCCACAGAGGATACACTTGCTTAAGTCCCTGATTATAAAAGGGTTTACATGCTCCAGCCTCTTATAGTTGGGCATGGGATAGAGGCCTATCTCCCCTACACCCAACCGAGCTGCTATCCGACGCAATTTGCAGCGATTACCTTTGTTGCATACCAGGCAAGACTCCGGATGCTCTGCCATCATCAAACGAGCAATATTGCGTCTGTGTTTTATTACACGAGGTGAATCTGTAAGGATGACCATGTTTTGGGCTGCAGGTGTAACACATGACGCCATTAGCCTCTTTGTCTTTTCGTCTTCCACCAAGCACAGACGGCAGGCACCGGCTGGCTTTAGGTCAGGATGATAGCAAAGAGTGGGAATCTCTATTCCATAATCATCAGCGGCCTTTAAGAGGGTTACCCCCTTTTGACAACTGACATTCTTCCCGTCTATTATAAGAGTGATGTTTTCCAAGGTTTTAACTCCTCATTGTCTGTATCCTCAATAACAACAGATAAAACTCTGTTTACCTTTCTAAGGCATTGCGAATTGCCAGTTGAAGCTCCTCAATACCAAAAGATTTTACATGGTAGTAGAATACCTTCTGACGGCGAATATTCGCCTCTAATTCAGGAGTGTTTTCAGATGAAGTGATTATTATGGGGAGCCATGAAGCAATACCCTTTATAATGGGAATCGCTTCATACCATTTCATATCTGATGCCTCGACATCGAGGACAAACACACCGATATCCTTCTTCTGAATCCTGCTGATGGACTCACTGATCCTGTCTGTTATCTCCACATCATACCCCTCTTTTTGAAAAAAGATGCATAACCGTTCACTGCTTTTCAGGTCAGGATCTGTAATCAGTACGATTCCCCTCTTTTCCACCTTTTTTACCATCTTGGTATATTTGCGAATGTCCGTATTCTGTAATTTTATATAGCAATGTCCATACCGTCTATTAACCGCATTAACTAAAGTATAGATGAAATCCTCTAATATATTGATTATATTGAAAAATATTCTTAATTACCTATGAAGATGATTCAAGGAAGGTAAGCCTAAAAAATCGAATAAAGGGGATTTTCTACCCAGATCGCAGATAGAATCAAAGAAAGATCACCCATTTGATCACTATATTTAGAAAGAATCGAATTTGGTGGGGAGTTTGGCAACATATGGGGATTTTTTCCTCAGTTATTTTTGAACCAAGGAATACTTCTTTACCTTTTGATAGAGGGTCTTTCTATCAATACCCAATATTTCAGCTGTCTTTGATTTGTTCCATCGCGTTTTATCGAGGACATATTCAATATGCATCTTCTCCACTTCTTGGAGGGAGACCAAGCCCTTTGACAATATACCTCCTTTATCTTCCCTTTGATCACGAATATACCATGGAAGATCTTCAGGGAGGATTATCCCATCATCAGTAAGTATCATCGCCCTCTCTATAGTATTTCCCAGTTCTCTTATATTGCCAGGCCATGTGTATCTGAGCAACAGATCCATTGTTTCCTGTGCAACTCTTATGGAAAGCTTCCTTTTTTTCTTATTGTACTTATTAACGAAGTGTTCAACGAGTAAGGGGATATCTTCTGCCCTCTCCTTTAAGGGTGGTAAACGGATTGGAAACACACTGAGTCTGTAGTAGAGATCCTCCCTAAATGTCTTTTCTTTGATTGCATTTCTTAAATCCTGATTCGTAGCTGCTATTATCCTTACATCTATGGGAACCTTCTTTTCGCTTCCCACAGGTTTGATCTCTCTTTCCTGGATTACCCTCAACAATTTTGATTGCATATTGAGACTGAGGTTCGAGACTTCATCAAAGAAGAATGTCCCTCCGTTTGCCAACTCAAGGCTACCGTGTTTTGTTTGTGTAGCACCTGTGAATGATCCTTTCACATGCCCGAACAGCTCGCTCTCAAGAAGGGTCTCCACCAATGCCCCGCAATCTACTGCTACAAACTCATTATCCCTTCTCAAACTATGAGCATGAATGGCCTTAGCAATAAGCTCTTTTCCTGTTCCGCTCTCTCCGGTTACAAGTACCGTACTGTCCGTTGGAGCAATCTTTCGAATCATTCCGTATATTCTTTGCATTGGCTCGCTCTTGCCTATTATCTGCTCGGATTGATTCGTTACATTGAGCTTTTCTTTTAGATATTTATTCTCTAAGATGAGCGTCCTTTTTTCCAATCCCCTTTTGACTATTAATCTGAGGGCTTCTGGTGTGAAAGGCTTTGAGATATAGTCATACGCTCCTAATTTCATTGCATTTACTGCTGTTTGAACATCTGGATAACCGGTAATAATAATCACAACAACATCGGGATCCTGCTCTTTAAAAAAACTGAGGGCTTCTAAACCATCTATGTCAGGCATCTTGAGATCGAGAAGGATCAAATCAAACGGAGACTCCTTGGCCAACCTGAGGCCATCTTTTCCAGAGGCTATGGACTTTACTTTGTAATCCTCTTTCGATAATACACGACAGCACCCTTCCCGTATGACCTCTTCATCGTCGACAATCAGGATTCTGAAGCGGTTGAACATCTCTTCTCCCATATTTTCAGGGGTTACTTCATACAGCCCGATCCTTATGCTTTATGGGCAATTCAATTATAAAAGAGGTGCCTCCATCTATCTTGCTCTTTACATCTATCTTTCCGTTGTGTTCCTCTATTACCCCATATGATAGACTCAAACCCAGGCCAGTCCCCCTTCCAATCTCCTTTGTAGTAAAGAAAGGATCAAAAATCCTTGAGATGTTTTCAACCGGAATCCCTGCTCCGGTATCTGAAAACTCTATGAGGACAGAATCGTTTTTCGATTGAAAAGTTGTCCTTACATCCAAGGTCCCTCTGCCTTCCATAGCCTCAGCAGCATTTACCATTATATTCATAAATACCTGCTTTATCTGGCTGGAATTCCCCTCAATAAGAGGAAGGTGAGTATCGAGATCCTTTTCAATCATAATATTATGAAATATGACCTGATTTTCAAGAAAAAAAAGGCCGTCGTTGATCGCTTTGTTTATGTCAACGAGTTCCATCTTCGACCCGGTTTGACGCGCAAATTCTAGAAGGCTCTTTACGATCTCCTTGCACCGCGTAGCCTCCTCAGCTATCCTCTTTAAATCCTCCCTTCTGTAATCATCCTCACTCATCTCTTCAATCAGGAGATTCGAAAATATCAATATTCCACCAAGGGGATTGTTTATCTCATGAGCAACACCCGCTGCAAGCTTTCCTAATGACGACATCTTTTCAGATTGAAGGAGCTGTAATTGAGTATCCTGTAAATCCTTCTCCATCTTCAACTTCTCCCTCAGATCTGTAAATATACCCACACTCGCTATCTCTTTCCCATCCTCATAGATTATGGCAGCTGAAATACTGATCGGCACTTGCTCTCCATCCTTCCCGACCAAAGTGCTCTGACTCGACTCTAGCTTTCCAATACCACCAAACTCATGACTCCTCAATTTTTTCATTATCTCCAGAGCAACCCCTGGCGGATATATCTCAGTGATGTGTAACTTCCCGATAACCTCTTCACTCTTATATCTAAGAAGCTTCTCAGCCCCCTTATTAAAGACAAGGATATTCCCCTTTAAATCAGCAGCAATGATCCCATCTACAGAACTCTCAATCAGATTATTTAGGAAATCGTTCGCCTTTATAAGTTCGGTCTCTATCCTCTTCCTCTCTGTAATATCCGTAATGATTACCTCATATCCGACGATTCTATCATCTTTATCTCTTTTTATATTTCCTGCAAGTAAAACAGTGACTCGTTCACCATCTTTTCTTTTAAACTCAACTTCATAATCCTTAAAAAAACCTTTTTTTTCAACTAACTCTTGAAAAATGATCCTATCTTTTGGGTTTACATAAATATCTCGTGCAATATCCAAAGAAACAAAATCGGCTTTATCCTTATAACCCAAGATCTCTAACATGGCTCGATTACAGTCTATTACTCTGCCCTGCTTTGTGCTTATCAATAGACCTTGCTGAACTCTTTCGAATAAGAGCCTGTATTCTTCTTCCTTTTTCTTCAATCTCTGCTCAGATAACTTCTTTTCGGAAATATCTCGAAGATAGGCAAAGGTCTTCCTTTTTCCCTTCTCATCTCTAGCTTTTGTTATACAAATCTCAATCTCTTTGGTACTCCCAAATGCTGTAACGATCTCCAAATCAGAGCAGTACCGTAAGTCTTCCCCTTCTCTGTCTTGTGTTAACATATCCGTTAAAAATTCTCTATTTCGATCGTTGAGCAAGACCATAAAATTCATACCATTGAGCTCTTCGACATCATAACCTGTCAGTACTGAGGTATTTCTATTTGCAAACCCGATTATAAAATCCTCATCTAGGATAACGATTCCATCATGGCTCATCTCTATTATGGTGTGTAACGCTCTTTCCATTGGTCTATCTTTTCAGTTCTTCCCCCATTGTTGAGTTGGTGAAAAGGATTCGAGGATTCAAGGGGTCAAGTTTATAATCCACCAACTGATTTGGAGATAATCCATTTTTATATAATTCATTTTGAATTCATGATATTCATGATGGTTTCCACATCCCTCTTGGCTCCGATATAGAAGGGTACTCTCTGGTGTATCTCCTGAGGTTCTATATCCAGAATATCCATCTTACCATCTGTTGCCATACCACCGGCCTGGTCAATTAGCATCGCCAGCGGTGAACATTCACACAGAAGTCTCAGTTTGCCATGTGGTTTCTTTGGATCTTTATTATCCGCAGGGTACATAAATACCCCTCCATAGAGTAAAGTGCGATGAAAATCCGCAACTAAGGAACCGATATAGCGCAAAGAGTAAGGTAATCCATTTTCAGGATCGGCCTTTGTAAAATGATCTAGTATTGCCCTGACATCATCATTCCAATAGTTGCAATATCCCATATTTACGCTGAATATCTTGCCTTTTTCAGGCACTTTTATACTTTGATGGGAAAGGAGAAACTCACCGACACTCGGATAAAGGGTAAACCCATGGAGGCCGTGTCCGTCGGTATAGACCATCATCGTACTCGTCCCATAGAGAAAATACCCCGCAGCCACCTGCTTGTACCCTGGTTGAAGCACATCTATGCTTGAGACCTGCTCACCAGGAGTGACCTTTTTATGTATGGAAAAGATAGTACCTATGTTGACGTTCACATCAATATTCGATGAACCATCCAATGGATCAAATATCAGGACATAACTCCCCTTTTCAAACTTATCCGGTATCTCTATTATGTCTGCACTCTCTTCAGACACCATGGCACACAACTGACCCAAATGAGACATCCGCCTGACAATAATAGAATGAGCAAAATCATCGAGTTTTTGTACAGCCTCTCCTTGAACATTTATATCTCCGGTAAACCCTAAAATATTCGTTAAACCAGCCTTTCTCACTTCCAGGGAAATGATCTTCGCGGCAACAATCAGTTCTGAAAGAAGAACAGTGAAGGCTCCGCTAGCCTCCGGATGCAATCTTTGCTGGCTCAAGATATGTTCTGTGACTGTTATTCCGTACTTGCTCATCTTTTACCTCCTTTGATTAGAGAAATTATAAAAAGTACTCAACACCGTTTCAAAAAGCTAAGCTCTTGCCCGTTTCCTTTGTTTTGCAGATCCAAAGGCCGAATTTCTACCTTGCCTTTCAGATAGTCCTTCACTGCCCCAATGGGTACCTCATCTCGATGAAATATACCTGCAGCCAAGGTAGATTCCACCTCTGTCCCAGTAAATACTTCATAAAAATGTTTCACACAACCTGCTCCGCTTGAAGCAATTACCGGAATACTGACAGCACCCTTGACTGCGTTGATTAATTCGAGATCAAATCCCATATTGGTTCCATCCCTGTCAATGCAATTGAGCAGAATCTCTCCTGCTCCCAGCTCTTCACATACTCCTGCCAGTGTAACCGCATCCAGGCCTCTGCCCTCACGTCCTCCATTGATGGTACACTGATACCAGCAATACTCTTCTCCGTTTGGGCCTGGAATCGAAGTCTCAATGACATGGTGTTTCACTTCATTTCTCGATTTCACATAGATCCGTCTGGGATCTATGGAAATAACGACCGCCTGATTACCGTATACACGGGATATCTCTTCAATGGCACTCTGTCCTGTCTTTTGACCGGTCCTCAAGAACTGCTCAGCGATTAGAACCGCATCGCTTCCGATGGAGATCTTATCCGCACCTGATCTGAAATACTCAAAGGCAACCTCCAGGGCCGAGTATCTTCGGTCGTTCTTATCCGTATAATCCCTAATCCCTCCGCCGATGGTCAGTGGGACAAAGACATTCTTCGAGGTTTGCCGAAGCACTTCCAGCATAGGCATATCTTCGAGAGGAAAATCCCTGAACCCTGTGATGTTGAGAAAAGTAATCTCATCTGCCCCTTGCTCATAGTATCGCCTTGCCAGATCCACTGGCTTGCCGAGGTTTCTCACTGTCCCATCTTCCCTGACATCATACTGGTCGCCTTTTGTAACCACCAGATCACCCTCATCGTTGGATCGTACATCGAGACAGGCAATAATCCTTTTGGCCAACTTCGTTTCTCCAGGTACCTTAACAGGGATTTTTCCAGCTCCGCTTCTTTCCAAAAAGTTTTGGAGTATCCTAAGCCCACAGACACCGCTCTTTTCCGGGTGGAACTGAGTGGCAATAACACTCCCTTTTTGGATAGCGCTTATAAAACTGTACCCATAGTCTGTTATTGTAAGAATAGCCGAATTATCCTCTGGAACGACATGGTATGAATGGACAAAATAGAATTTTTCATCCCCTCGAAGCCCATCGAAGATTCGTGAGGGCTGCTTGATATTGATGCCATTCCAACCGATATGAGGTATTGAAAGGTTCGTGGCAAACCGTTTAACGACTCCCGGGATGAAGCCCAGTCCTCTTACGCCAGGGGCCTCTTCACTGAAGTCAAACAGCGCCTGTAATCCCAGACATATCCCGAGAAAAGGTCTGTTAGAATTGAGGTAATCCCTCAACGGTTCGATCCATCCATTTGTCTTAAGGATCTCCATCATACTTCCGAAAGCGCCTACCCCTGGGAAAACAAGCCTTTCAGCCTTTAGAATATCCTCACCGTTTGCGACAATCTTAACAGTCTCGCCCACGTTTTCTATGGCATTGATGACACTCCTTACGTTTCCCGCGCCATAGTCAAGCAATGTGATCATGTCTTGTTTCCTTTTTGTGTCTTGTATGTAACTAGTTTGGCAGATAATGACTTGGATTGTCCTTGACGAACATATTGAACATATTCGAGTTATCTTGTAAAAGATTCAAATTACAAATTGATTATTGACTTCCCTTTGCAAAAAAATCGGTCATAGCAATGGCAATCAGTTTATAGCGCGTGAAAATGTTTATGTTCACTAAGGCGTGAGTTTTGCATGGGTTATAAACTGATTGCCATTGCTATGTTAACTCAATAACCATTAATTGCAAATTGCTTGAGGGAGTTTGCTACAGAGTTATTTATGCTTCAACAGCTGTCAAGATTTCATGATTATACAAAAAAAGTCATATTTTAACAATAAAAGACTGAATCAATATGACAAACTACAATGCCACTCTATTGAGTTCCCCTCAAATATCAGTTGATAAGTTATTGTCTTAATTGTAAAATACTAGATAGTGTCCGAACGAAAACTGTCTTTTTCGCCAATCTCTGTGTCAGATAAAAATTTTAATCCTCAAAATATTCAATATATTCCTATGGTTAAAATTTTGATCTTCCTTGACCTTGACGAAAAATCCTAGTTTTCTTTCAGACACTAGATATGTCAAGATAAGGGACATCAAAATAACGATTCAGGAGAGGTTGAGTGTAGTGAGAAATATACGATATTACAGTACGAATAACAAATCAGAACGAGTAAATTTTGAGACCGCCTTAATGAACGGTTTGGCTTCCAATTATGGATTGTACATGATAGCGAAAGAGGATATCCCAAAGCTAACGCCTGAGAAAATAGAGTCAATGAAGAACATGACCTATGCACAGATCGCCTTTGAGGTTCTCTATCCCTTCTTGGAAGATGAGATACGTGAAAAGGAGTTGCGCAATATCCTTGATACAGCCTATGATGAAACGAAAATACCCACACGGGTACAGCATATTACAGGCAAGACACATATCATGTGGCTCAGCAGCGGTCCAACATACTCTTTCAAAGATTACGCAGCCAGGTTCTTTGGGAAGATGCTCGATCACTTCTTGAAAAAATCTCATCTGAAAAGAGTCGTTGCTGTTGCAACAAGCGGTGATACAGGAGGGGCTGTTGCAGATGCCCTGCACGGCCTTGATAACGTTGACAATATTGTGCTTTTCCCAAGAGGTTCTATTACGGAAAGGCAGAGAAGGCAGATGACTACTCTCAAAGACAATGTATTTGCCTTTGAAGTCAATGGGGACTTTGATATTTGCCAGGCATTGGTGAAGTGTCTGCTCGGAGATAAGGACTTTGCCGGCAGGCTCTTTAATGATCCTGAACGGTTCACATCTGCAAATTCAATCAGCCTTGGCCGGCTCTTACCTCAGGCAGTCTATCCTTTCTTTGCGTACTCCAGAGTTGCAAAATATGGGGAGCCTATGATCGTCAGCATCCCATCCGGAAACTTTGGGGATATGATGGGTACTGTGATGGCCAAAGAGATGGGACTTTTTATATCCATAATACTTTGCGGTGTAAACGAAAACAGAGAGTTTCCTGAATTTTTAAAGACTGAAGCCTACGTTGTTAAGCCATCCATACGATCGCCCTCATCCGCAATGATCGTATCAAACCCGAGCAACTTTGCCAGGCTCGTTGATCTTTATGGCGGGCACGTATACGATGAACGAGATGAAAACGGCAGGGTCATCACAGAGGGTGCGATGGATATCAAACCAGACATAGAGGCCATGAGAAGAGACCTGTACTCGATTGGCGTTCAAAATGAAGACCATTACAAGGCCATAAAAGAAGTGCATGAACAGTTTGGAATAACCATCGAACCGCACGGTGCTGTGGGATGGAGAGTCCTCGACACCTATCTCAAAGGCAGCCATGACCGGCTCTCTGTTATTTACGAAACTGCAGATCCAGGTAAGTTTCCCGATGATGTAAAAAAGGCTGCTGGCATCGTTCCGCCAGTACCGCAGAGGATCGAAAAGCAATCAAAGATGAAAGAAAGGATATACAGTATTGAGGATCCACCCGATCTGAGAGAAGGTGGGTCTATGAGATTCAGTGATGCACAGTATGAAAAGCTTAAGACTATCCTGAGAGATATATTTGGAGGTAACTAATGATTCGTGATATTTGCAAAAAATAAGGTGCAAAACTCCGTAAAGCGACACGAAATTATGACAAAGGAAAAGGATTACTCCTTATTGGAAAATGTTCCGGTAATTAGTTGCCCTCAATGCGGTGAAATTTATCTTACTGCTGAAACACTTCATGAAATCGAACGTATCAAACTCCATCGCAAGAACTTTGCCACAAAACGTCATGTCCTCATCGCAGATTTCGTTTAGATGCTTGATTCGATTAGAAACCAAGTTAATCGTAAGGGGATAAAAAATATCCATTTGTTAATTAAATACCTTAACTAGGTTCATTAGTATTCATCCCTTATCCTTCAGGCTGTTATTCATTTATGATGAAATGGACTGAGTGGGAAGCAAGGGAGGTGGGGGTTCCGAGCACTTTTAAAAATCGAGCGGGCTTTTCGCTTCTTTAATCGTCTGACTCTGAATCGTGTGTGTATAGATCATTGTGGTTCGCACATCACTATGCCCCAACAGCTCTTGAATGGTTCGAATGTCGTAATTGGCTTGTAATAAGTGGCTTGCAAAACTGTGGCGGAATGTATGGGCCGTAGCCCGTTTACAAATTCCGGCCTTTCCAACTGCCTGTTTAATCGCTTTTTGTAAATGTGTTTCATGTAAATGATACCTTCTGTATTCTCCTGTTTCCGGTACACGGGTCAAATTTTTAGCAGGAAAGAACCATTGCCATATAAGCTCCTTTGATGCATTCAAATATTTTTTTTCTAATGCATGAATCAAAAACACACCCGCATATTTTCGGTCCAGATCAATTTGGTGTAATACTTTCAACGATTCAAGATGCTCCCTGAGTTCAGGGAGAATTGTTTCAGGCAGAGGCACGGTTCGATCTTTTTTACCTTTACCGTCATGAACAGTGACAACTCCCATATCAAAATTCAAAGATTGTATGCGAAGCTCTAAGCATTCAAAAAGCCGGAGCCCGCAACCGTAAAGAAATTTTACCGCAAGGTCATATGGGGGCGCCAAATATCTTAATATGGCATCTATCTCTTCACGCGATAAGACTACTGGAATATAGCGCTTTCTTTTCGCCCTGACTATCCCGTCAATTTTTCCAAAATCTTTATGCAAAACATGTCTATAAAAAAATAACAACGCATTAAAGGCCTGATTCTGGGTGGAAGCCGACACTTTTCGTTTCACAGCTAAAAAAGTCAAAAATTCCTTAACATCATTGGTAGAAAGCAATTCCGGAGGTTTGCTGCGTGTATAGGTTTGAAAATGCCGAACCCATTGTTTATAGGTTGTTAAAGTCTTTGAAGAATAATGTCTGATCTGGATTTCTTTTGATAACCCGTCATATTCATTTTCCCAGGATGCCCCTGTTAATGGTTTCGTTTTTTTTGGCTGTGGAGAATTTATATAGCTTTGATCAGACTTCAATGGTCTGTCCTGTAAAGTGTTTGAAGGCCATGTTACTAAATGGGATGTACTCTCCGAAATATTCTTTGAAAAATATTGCGGTGAAGAAACATTGAAAGGAGGCTTACAGACAAGTACAAGTTCGTAATACAAAGATATTGCATCTGATGCTTGATTTTGTTGCGTTTTCGTCTGTCTCTTTTCCTGTAGTTTAAGCAGAAAGTGAGCAAGGCTTTCACTATGTGTTTGGGGAAAATCATATTTATAACAAAAGTCAAGATAATAACGGAGCCACTTCTTATATGATGCGTGTTGATTTTTGGGAACAGCCTTCTCTTGTAAGTGTTCCTCAAATTGTAACAGAAAAGATGACGGTATACTAAGCAAGATAATCTCCAAAGATATTATATCACTGCATATTGAATGATATACAGAAATATAGATGTAACATAAAATAAAATTCTTGACAAGTTAAAAGGTTTTATATATTAGGAAAATATTGATGGGACAGGTTTCGAAGCATGGAAAAAGAAGTAGGATCGTCATCATAAAGGTATGGTTTCATACCTTTGTTAAGGTGGATATACAGAACAACAGAATAACTTGTTATGTCAGCTATAATTAGAAATGAAAGATCGAAATGAGTGAAAACCTTATATTAGAGTATGACGCATTTTTAAGATCTATCAAAAGAAATAAAGATATCGCTCATTCTGTGCTTATTGGAGCTGGGGCCTCAATCAGTTCTGGTATACAATCTGCGTACGATTGCATCTGGGAATGGAAAAAGGATATTTATCTGTCCCAGAATCCAAATTCATCAGACTACTATAAGAATATAAAAAATGAATCCGTCAAAAAAAGTATTCAGGATTGGTTGGATAATGAAGGGATTTACCCTGCACAGGACTCTGATGAAGAGTATTCCTTTTATGCGGAAAAAGCTTATCCAATAGCAGATGATAGGAGAAAGTATTTTCAGTCATTAATCGATGGGAAAGAGCCATACATTGGCTATAAATTATTATGCATATTAAACGAACAAGAAATTGTTAAAGCTATATGGACGACAAATTTTGACGGTTTGGTTGTAAAGGCAGCCCATCAAGAAAACTTAACCCCCATAGAAATAAATCTGGACAATTCAGATAGAATCTTTCGAAATCAAAGCAGAAAGGAACTCCTATCTATAGCATTGCACGGTGATTATAAGTATAGCACTTTAAAAAATACATCCTCTGAACTGGATACCCAGAACGAATTTTTTACAGATGTGTTTTCCAGATATCATAATGACAAGAATCTCATAATAATTGGGTATAGTGGAAGAGATAAATCCTTAATGAAATCTCTTTCAAACACATTATCTCAAAGAGGTTCGGGAAGACTGTATTGGTGTGGTTACGGCCATAATATAGGCTCTGGCATAAAAGATCTGATTGCAAAAGCCCGGGCTTCCGGAAGGGATGCTTATTTTATTCCGACAGATGGTTTTGACAAAACACTTTTACATCTAACCAAGGCATGTTTCGAGGATGATGAGCAAATTATTAATCGAATAAATAGGGTGTTAAAGCACTCAGGTGCGAATGAAATTGAAACCCTACCGTTTTCACTTAACATTGATAGAACTGACAAATATATAAAGAGTAATCTGCACCCAATTTCCTTCCCCAATGAGGTTTTTCAGTTTGATTTTGATTTTCAAAATGAAAGACCCTATCGGACTCTAAAGGAACTTACTAAGGGCCAAGATATTTGTGCAGTCCCTTTTAAACGAAATGTATTTGCTCTAGCCACCCATTCTTCAATAAATAAGGTATTTGGATCAAAAATTAAGAATGGCATTGTTCGGACACCAATCTCCAAATACGACATTGAAAAAGTTACTGCCTTTAAGTCACTGATGTTGCAAGCTGTTTTAAAGTTGTTGTCCGACAATGAATTGATCGAATCCAACTATAAGAACAAATTATGGTTTAAAAAAGTTGGCACAACGATATCTCATAACCAACAGTCATTTGAAATTCGTAAGGCTCTTTATGTATCTTTATTCTTCGATCTTCATGATAATTACGCATTCCTATCATTTAAACCGACAATTCATCTTATTAGCGAATCTCTAATTACAAAAGAAATAAAGCAATCGATTGGTAAAAGTTCGCTCGAAAAGCTTTTCAACAAGCAATACGATGAACTGCTTGAGAATTGGAACCAAATCCTATTTAAAGGAAAACGGATTGTCTCAGAGTATCCAAAAGAATCAGGAACTGGCTTTGAATTTTCGATATCTCAATACACAGCATTCGCTGAAATCAAAGTAAGTGATAAAAGTTTCAAAGCTTTTCATCCCAAAAAGTATGATAGTAAGTTTACCCAGCATAAAGGGATTCAATTTCTTGAGCCTAAATTAGTATTTACCAACAAAAATTCAATGAATCCATCCCAGGATTTTCACCCAATGAGAGCACTAATAAATCATAGACCCTGGGATTTTCCTCTGAATGGGACAGTTTATTCTAACGAAATAAACATAGGTGTCATTTGCGGTCAGAAATACGCAAATGAATTTTATAATTTTTTGAATTTGATTAACCAAAGACACAATGCACAAGTTAACCCGGATTACCTAATTGATTATCCAGGTTTTGCATCTGCATATAATATTCCTCTGAACATTCCATTGATCAATGACTCTGATAAATGGATAGACATCGAATTTGCGCACAATGAAGGCGAGATAGAAGAAACTGCCTTGAAATTAGCAAGGCTGATAACATCAAAAATAGATCAACTTATTAACAGGTTAAGCCAGCACACAATTGTTATATTCATCCCTAACGAGTGGCAAGCATATGAAAAATACAGCGCTAATGGCGAGAGTTTTGATTTGCATGATTACATTAAAGCCTTTGCTGCTTCGAAGGGCGTTTCTACTCAATTGATTCGGGAAGAGACATTGAGTGATAGTCTAAAATGCCAAATATGTTGGTGGTTATCTCTATCCTTTTATGTAAAATCATTAAGAACTCCTTGGATTCTAAACAATACAGAACAAGATACAGCATACGCTGGCATAGGATATAGTATTAATCATAGCAGCAAAGAGACTGATATTGTTATAGGGTGCAGCCATATTTATAATTCGCAAGGCGAAGGTCTAAAATACAAGCTCTCAAAAGTTGACAACTACTATCTCGATAAACAAAAAAATCCTTTTCTATCTTACGATGACGCATTTCAATTTGGAGTTTCAATACGAGAGCTGTTTTATAGTTCGATGGAGAAACTACCGAAAAGAGTCGTTATTCATAAACGTACCAGGTTCACTACTGATGAGATTAAAGGTATTACTGATAGCTTAAAGTTGGCTGGGATAAACAAAATTGACTTAGTAGAAATTAATTATGAGTCAGCAGCGCGATATTTAGCTACGAATATTTATCAAGGTGCAATGCAAATAGATAGGTTTCCAATGTCACGGGGAACATGCATCATTACAAATAAAACTACCGCGCTTCTTTGGACCCACGGCATAGTGCCCTCGGTCAAGAATCCAAAATATCGATATTATCTTGGTGGAAGAAGTATTCCAGCACCACTTAAAATTACCAAGCACCATGGAGACGCCAATATCAATTTAATCGCTACTGAAATATTGGGTTTGACTAAAATGAATTGGAATTCTTTCGATTTATACACAAAATTGCCGGCTACCATTGATTCTTCATATCAAATTGCAAAAATAGGAAAGTTGTTGGCAAGATTTGAAGGAAAAACATATGACTATAGGCTGTTTATATGAATTGCCATGTAAATAGGCATCACCAAATATAATTTAAAGACATAACATTTGCTTTCAGCTCGACTCGCTTTGCTCGCGGCTGAAGCATGCGTTGGGCGTAAGAGCCGGGACTACTCAATTCCGGGAAAATGAAGGTTTTGGTCACCACTAATAGAGACCGAGTGCGGAAATGAATCTTATCAATTCAGCGGATGCGAAAAGAGAGACTATTTTGGAAGTTTACCGCCAGGTTTGTGCAGATACCAGGGCGTATATGGAGTTGCGCTTCAAGCATTTCGGTACATTTGTAGTCTTAACCACTCTTCTGGGTGCCTTGGCATTCAATTTCCAACCAATTAAACCGTACAGACCTTATGTGTGTCTGTTCGCCATCGGGCTCACCGTGCTCTTTTGGCTTTTGGACTATCGCACTTCACTTTATCATAGGACCGCGATCAGCTTGGGTTTTAATTGTCAAACAGTGCTTGAAAGTCCTTTTTGTCAGCCTCCCAAACTCAAACGATCACTTCCGGCAAGCCTGATTACTAACCTTATCTTTGCCACAATTTTGCTTTTCTGGATTATGATGTGCGGCGTTATGTTTTTAGAAATGACTTCAACGACACCGGGAAATGCACAAACAGCTGAACGACCAAGTACGGAAGGAGCATCGGAAAAGAATAAAGTGCCGACGACGGTGCCATTGACCACGGATCTAAACAGTAAAGCGGGTGGCTTGATCAGGGATGCCCAACCAGGCGCTGCACCGGATCGGCGGGAAAAAGCGCCCGCCTCCCGGTGAGCTTTTTGTTATACCTTATGATACTTTAGCAGGGGAATATAAAAGAATGTCAGATATGGATGAAAATGGAAGCTCGAATAATGTTCTTATTAGCCTTTCCCTAAGTATGGATAAGGATCGATTTTTGCGTAGAACATGCCCATCATGTGGACAAGATTTTAAGACTGAGACTGAAGAAGCGGACATTGTTTGGTTGTTAGCTCCTCAAATACGCCGAATGGGCCTTGAAATTGGTGGAGTTGAAGAGAAAAACAGTGGACATGATAATTATCTCTATTGCCCTTATTGTGAGCAACGATCAGAAGCGACCAATACATTAACTGAAGAAACTGTGAACTATACCCATCGGCATCTCATGCGGGAAATTGTTTTACCTATGACAAACAAAGCATTTTCGGGTTTTAATGATTTAGGAAAAAGTACAGGCGGTTTATTTTCAATAAATTTTGAGTATTCTCGTGGGACATTACCACCTCGTCCGATTCATGGACCGGAGCCTTGTGACATGATAGAGGTGGATTTTCTTTGCTGTGGTCGAAAAGCAAAAGTAATAGAGAGTTGGGTATCACTGAAAATCTGCATTTTCTGCGGGAAAAGAATTGAACTTGCTTAGTATGCTTGGGGGATTAAATGGACAAAAATGAAATCGTCAATTCATTAAGGATATTCAAAAACAGAAGAGATGACTTACTTCATGAGGATAGTGCTTCATTTGAGCATCACTTGGACAGGTTTGTCAAATTTTGTCAAAAAGATTTACTTATTAAAAAAATAATGCAGCCACTAAGTACGACATACGAAACTGATATAGACTCATGGATGAAAGCGATTAACGAAGGTGATGGTAAAATCCAGTTTCCAGAAGATCCAGAAGAAGAATTGGTTCTTCGGTTTAGAATATTGGAAAAGGCAACAGGTGATTTTAATTATATCTTTAAATTAGGATTGGCCCTTGGTGGTGAGAAACGAGATGGCTGGATCGAAGTATTTAGGTCTGTTGTCATAAGACCATTTGTCGATGAAATAAGTCACAGGCTTGGTGATGCCGCAGATTTAGCATCGCCAGATGCACGAGCTTTACAAGCTATCCCATTAGATAGAATACCATCCACCAACCAAATAAAAATATTTTTAAGCCATAAATCTACAGATAAACCGCTTGTATATAGGTATTATAACGCATTGAAAGAGATAGGTTACAATCCATGGCTTGATGAACCTGCTATGACAGCAGGTTCAAATTTGGAACGAGAGATTTTAAAAGGGTTTCAGGAGTCATGCGCCGCAGTATTTTTTATCACTGATGATTTTAAAGATGAAAAGTATTTAGCAGCAGAGATTGATTATGCAGTGATGCAGAAAAGACAAAAGGGAAACAAATTTTCCATAATTACATTACGATACTCAGATGCTGCTCCAGTACCAGATTTGTTGACACCATACATATATAAAAATATAAACAACGATTTAGAGGGCTTTTTTGAAATTGTAAGAGCATTGCCAATCGAATTGGGGCCAGTTCGCTGGAAAGATAGCGCAATAGATTGATTTAAATGCGATGGTATAACCTCCGCGTGCACGGGACGGCGGGGAGCATACCGCCCGTGATGCAGGCGTGCCTTCTTTTAGTGAAATGAATAATACCATGGGAATTAAACAGCAAATAATTGATTGGTTAGAAGACGGTGGTGAATCGCTTTCTGCTGAAATATTTTCACAGTGTAAATTGAAGGTTTCAACTAGTGGTGGTCTGTCAGTTCGTCCCGATGGTGTAAGTTACCGCCATTCAAAAGTTGAGATTTATGCTCCGCGAATAATATTTGATTCCATTCGTGAATCCATGGCGACTCAAAGGATGGAAATAGAAGCAGCAATCCATTTATGTGCAAAGGCAAATGAGCTTGAAGTGAACCATGAAATTCATTGGCTTCCGCTCATTCAAAACAAACAAAGTAAAACTATTAGACCTAAAAAGGAGAGTCATATTCCAGTGAAAAATGATAAATCCTCTGATTCAGTTGATATTGTGATTATTACTGCTCTTTTAAAAGAACAAGACGCAGTATTGAGACATTTAGATTCCACGGAAAGAATTCAATCTAAAAATAGGGTATATTATAAGGGAGAGATTCCCCATTCACAAGGAGCTGACTCATATTCTGTTGTTGTTCTTTCGCTGCCGGGTATGGGTAATGTGCAGGCTGCAATAGCAACTTCACAGGCTATAACTGTTTGGAATCCAACTCATGTTATCCTTGTCGGCATTACAGCTGGTTTGAAAGAAAAAGATTTACATTGGGACAGTAGATGGTTAGGGGACATATTGGTTGCAGAACAAATTGTTGGGTATGAACCAGGAAAAGTGATTGATGGCAAAACAAACAGAAGATATGAAGTTGTTCGGCCTGCCTTTAATTTAATTGAATCCGCTAGAAATTTACCTGTTGAAAATTGGGTTCTATCTGGAAAAATGCCACGCCCTGATGGTTCATCATCGCGTATAATACCAAAAGTTCATTTTGGAGTTGTTGCTTCCGGTGAAAAAGTTATTGCAGATAACGATTTTGCACAAGAATTAAAAACGCATTGGTCTAAATTGGCTGGAATTGAGATGGAGTCTTATGGGACTGCCTTGGCTGCATATCAGGCTGATTCAGCTCCTGGAATGTTAATGGTAAAGGGTATTTGTGATTGGGCAGATAGTGACAAAAATGATGCTTGGCAAGAATATGCTGCAGATATTTCAGGAGCTTTTATAATTGCCTGCTTAAAGCAGTCACCTTTCGAATCTTCACAGAGAGAGCAAGCAGCAAGAAAAGAGTCTGTGCAATATACCGGGAAGATAAAATTAGCTTTAACAAAAAGAATCGGTGATGATTGGAGAGACTTGGCCGATTATTTTCAAATACCTAGATACAAACGTGATAGATTCGCCAAAGGCTATGAAATGCAAGAGGCTTGGGAATGGTTAGAGGATAGAAACAAATTGGATGGACTCAAGGATGCTTTGGTTTTTATTGAACGTCACGATTTGATAGATTTATTTGATTGAAATCGAATAGTAAAATCTTAATAGTTAATATTTTCGCATAACTAAAAAATGCAGCGGACGCAAAAAAACCGCGCCGCTTAACTAAATGATTAGGGGAGTGTGATGAACAAACGAGAATGGCAAGAAGAAGGTGGGAACAGTTTTGATTTATAACAGCCGAGCGGCTAGCTAGGTTGTTGGTTGTGATACTTATACTATAGGGTGATCTTGGGAATAGTTGTTGATGTATCTGCTTTTCTTGTTGTTGATTATTATTTTTTGGGCCACAGTTTTATTAAATAAGATAATTGCCGCATGATAAATTGAAAGAACTATATCTTCTGTCTCTTTTTGCTCTCTTAAGTCGAAAACATTTAAGCCAATTTCTTTTGCATCTTTTAGGCTGATACCTCTACCATGTGAAGAGTGCCCTTCATGGCTGCTTAAGAATTTTGCTATTAAATCAATTTCATCATCCTTTTTATTCCAGCAATTTCGTGTTTTTAGTAAATCAACTAAGTATTTAAAGGAATTTTCCCTCATGTTCTCAGCAGCCTTTAATTTCCCAAACGGGACTTTGCTAAGTCTTTCGTTCCACAGGAGGGCTGTTGAGGGATCAGATGATACTTCTTCAAACGCTTTATTGAATTCGTTTATTAGTGCATCGACTGGTATATAGTTGCCATCCAAAAAAACTTGGGGGTCTGTAGGGCCAATACTTGAATAAGGTCCCATAAAAATTTCATCGGATGAACAGGCAAATAGTGTCCCGCCACTCATTGCCATATGTGGAATATAGACCCTTATATGTTTATAGGTTTCATGAAGGTAGGTAATAATCCTTTTTGTTGCCTCATAATCACCACCAGGGGTGTGAACTATTAAATTTAGCCCGTCTTTATTTACGCCTTTTGAGCAGGTCATAAACCCTTGAATATCTTGATCAATGATTGAGTGAAAAAGGGATGGGACTGGAGGTTTAACGACAGTAAATGCCGTCATATAGCAAATTGAGGTTCTTTTGGTCTGTCTGCTCAAATTGGTCAAATATCTATCAAGTACACGCATTGGGTTTAAACTTTCAACCTCTTGGAGTATTTTATCCCAGGTAGGCATTAATCTCTCCAACAGTGAAAGTAAACTCTTTTGTAGGTTTCGATGAATATTTTTTGAGAGCCGCTTTAGCCCTTATTATTTCATCTCTTTTGGGAGATTCAGACAATTGCTCTTTTGCCTTTTTGTCAACAAATTCAGTTATCTGTTGTAGGCTTTTCTTTTTCATGTCTTTCTCCATATAGTATGCTGAAAAGATACTACTTACATTTAGAATAAAGCATGAGAGTTAAGAAGTAAAGAATTTTTTTTAAAGACCATACCATCGGAATAGTGAAGTTCCTTGCATCTTCGCTTTAAAATAAGGCAAGACGCATGACAAGCTACCCCCTAACCACAAGATTCACCCGACAAGCGGGTGATCTTGGTGTTGGGCAGTACAGATATTCATAATTTATCCGTAATATATGAGGTCTTTAAATGCCAAAAGATAACTCAAAACCATTCCTTGGAGCTACAACCAGTGTAAACGAGGCATTCCCAGGAATTGAGGAAATTGATATAACAATTGAACAAGATACTTATGGGTACTATTGTCAACATCAACGGCAGCGCATTAGCCATTTTACAAAATCAACTATTCCAAGACATATGCAGTGCGTAAATCCGAGATGTCAGCAAGGTGGGGTAGATCTCCAGAGCTTTGTGCTTTCTCATTCTAACGGGGAATTTGACATCTCATGCAATGGTCATGAGGGTTCTCCTGCTGGTCGGCGTAAAGGTGACCCTTGTGATAATCATTTTAAAATCAAGCTGAATATTAAAAGAACAAAAAAACTATAGTATTTGACATAATATTATACGGCAAAAAACGTCGAACCGTCTGCTGCAAGGCAAGGGAGCGCAAAAAGCCGCGCGCCCCTGAGCAGCCCGACATAAAAATGAAATATTTGCCATATTAAGATGCGCAAAAATATTAATGGAGTGGGATATGGGACTTTTTTCTTGGTTGTTTGGATCAAAAAATAAGAAAAATGAAAAACCAATCAATCTAAATGGGCCAGGTACATTTTCTATCGAAATCGTAGGCGAATCCCATTACCAAGAAAACTTAAAAAAAATAGCTGGTGATTATTCAGAGGATGGTGTCGAAAAAGATGTCCTGGCAAAAGTAATTCATGAAAATGATAATCCTTATGACAACAAAGCAATATCAATAGAAATTAGCGGCTATAAGGTCGGCCATTTAAATAAATCAGAAGCGAGGTATTATAGAAGGAAGTTTATTGAATATGGTCAAGAGGGACGACCGGGTATTTGCAACGCAAGAATTAGAGGCGGCTGGAAAAGAGGTAAAAACGACTTGGGTTATTATGGGGTGGTACTAGATTTTCCTCATGAGTTTATTGAAGACTGTGAGGATGAGCGTGTTGAAGTTCTTGAAACTGACAGCGACTCCCCAAACATAATAATTTTTCAAGTTGATAAGAAAAACATTGATGAACTCAAAGAGTGCAAAGCTGGAGATTATGTCAATCTATGGGCACCTGCCAGTGAACCAAAAAAAATCCATATTTTCAGGCGTGGCACTGTCGGTGGGAGCGGTAGAATAGGCTATGTTCCTGCCACATATTCACTCATCATTTCCAATCATTTAAGAGATGGTTTAGAGTATGAAACAGAATTACTAGATTTAAACACAGGGAAAATAAAATGCCGACTTATTTCAAAGGAAGAAACAGATGCTAATCGCTCAATTGAAATAAAAAAAGCTGGTGAGCGTATTGCAGCTGAGTTACGTAAAAAATATAGAAAGGCACCTAAAGACAACTTCGAAATAAAAATCAGACTTCCTAAGAATCATAATCAAAAAAAGGGAAACATCTTATTTCTTGAACAACGACCAATTGAATTCTACATCCAGAATCCAACACCTCTGTGTATCAGCCTTGTCAATTCTCAGGGAAATACAATCGTGCAAAAGAGCAGTGAACCAAGCCTTATACTCCGTATTCTTAGAGCGTATTTTAACAATTACGGAGTAACAATAAAAATAATGTCAATTCAAAAACCTGACAAATACACTTTGCCATATATTGATGATATTGAAGGAATAGCGATAGTCAATTTTGAACCTGTAAAATAATCAAATCGGCAAACCAGACGCTTGAGTGGGTGCGGAGCACTTCTGCGGCCTTTTCATTACTTCATTTTTAGATTTGAAGAACACGATTAACACATACTTGCCCAACCATTGCGTGAACTCTGAGCGGGAAACAAGAGCGGTTGGCGCTTCGGGCAGCTTTCATCATTCAAAGTGCATCTGCAACCGCATCAGTTGTTTCCCGCCAGGTTACGCAAAACGTTGTGTGTAGTACAAAATGGAAAAAGATATCAACATGAATCTCGAATTGAGATCTGAAATATTAGAAGCTTCTTTGATTTTAGAGAACGCTGTCAATGAACTTATAGTTGCGCTTCTTGTGATCGAAAAACAAAAGAGAAAAGCCATTTCAAACAAAAGTGGGAACCTCACTTTTAAAAATAAGATAGATTTATTATTTGATTTGGACATTTTAGACAGTGAAGAACATCAGAGACTCCTTTTGCTGATGGAATTGAGAAACCAATTTTTACATAACCTCGAATGTAATTCCTTCGAAAAGGCAATAAATCTCTTAGGCAGCGATAAAGGGAAGAAATTATTGAAATTCGGAAATGCAAATGGGCCTGAAAAGCAGGAATATAAAAGCGCGTTTGTAAATCTCAAAATAGAATGTCTAAAAATAGTGGTTGCTAAAGTTGAAGATAGAAAGAAACAAATTGAGGATCGCGCTAAAATACATATAAATTTTGCCGAAAGCCAGGTTTTTCTAATCGACAAGTATTTCAATTTAATCAGAAAGATATTTGAAATATTTGAAAATAACATCTCCGGTATACCAGAGGTAAGCAAATTGTTTGATCAGGTCGAAAAGACCATCACCAATGATGTGAATTTATTACAGTCTTCAGAAGAGTATCGAATGATGCAGGGTGAATTTAATAAAATCTATTCTCAGGAAAAGATCAAAGCATTATTCATGAGATAGAACTTGTTTTTGTATTGAAATGAACACACAACGAATAAGGTTAGATTGTGTGAGTGAAGCGAACCACAATCTGAACTGTTTGTTGGACAAGCCCGGTTACTATATATAGAAAATATCTTTTTTGAGTGAGGTTGGCGGAACAGGCAGAAG
>JAXHVA010000229.1:0-3559 GCA_034189035.1 Thermodesulfobacteriota bacterium | reverse complement strand
AATTGGGGCTCCTTAAAGTGCCCTGTTGATATTGTGTGAAAAGAGAATACAACTTAAATTCAATAAGGGTAGCAACACCGCCCTCAAAGACAGGTCGTTTAAAAATGCATTATCACACAGAGCTTAAGAAAGATTTTGAGCATTTACAAGGCAGGACTTTGGAATTGCTCAGAATTGGTATGAAACGAGAGTGCAAGCTTGAAGAAAAACTAGCGGTTGTGTGGAACGAGTTGAGAAGAATATTAGAGTTAGATAGCTTAGACGATATTAAAAATAGACTTGTGAATCTTGAAAATTATATGGGAGGGGACCATGGTAGGGGGGCTTTCTATTCCAGGAGTGAGTGTAAAAAAAAGTGCTAATAAGGAAACGAAAAAATGTAACACATGTGGAATAATATTTTATAGGCCTTATAAATGTGGAATGACAGAGTGGTCACAAAGAAAATATTGTTCTGGAAGGTGTTATCATGCATCTAGGTTTGGCGAAAGAAGCCGGAATTGGAAGGGTGGGAGAAAGGTTAACCCATATGGGTATATAGAAATATATAAGCCTGAGTGTATCTACTCTGATTGCAGTGGCTATGTAAAGGAACATATTTTTGTAATGAGTGAATATCTTGGAAGGAAATTGAGTGCAGGTGAAGTTGTTCATCATATAAACGAAGATAGATCTGATAATAGGATTGAAAATCTTAGGTTAATGGCTAGGAGTGACCATGTATCTTTGCATTTGAAGGGTAGGAGGAAAAGTAAAGAACATTGCAAAAAAATCAGTGATAGTAAAAAGGCAATAGTGCATTTAATTCAACGAAATGTATCAGGGCAATTTATGGGGGGTGTTCATTATGGCGGGTAGAAATCTTGTGATTTTGGTAGGAAGGTTGGGACGAGATCCTGAATTGAAATATACGCCAGACGGTAAGGCAGTGGCAAATTTCAGTGTAGCCACGTCAGAAGATTGGAAAGACAAAAAAACAGGCGAAAAGAAGGAGCGCACGGAGTGGCATAGGATAGTAGTCTGGGGTCGTCTTGGGGAAATTTGCGGAGAGTACTTGAGGAAGGGAAGTCAAGTTTACCTGGAGGGGAAAATTCAGACCAGGCAGTGGGAGGACAAGGAAGGGAATGAAAGATATGTCACCGAAATTGTTGCTCATACCATGCAGATGCTAGGGGGCGGGCAGGAACGGGAAAATCCCCCAGTGCAAGAAAAACCAGGGGGTGATATCCCGTTTTGAGTTTCTCCTTTAAATATTTGTTGTGAGCGCAAAGTATGCCCAAGCATACCCCACAATGATCCCCGATGCAAACCCGATAAACAATGCTTGGCCCTTGGTCATGACGTTCCAAGCTCCGTTTCTATCCGTGAGATTGGCATATCAGCACAGGATTGACAAAGGGGGATTTGGATTATGATAGCTTTATAGCTATACTTGACCAGATAATCCGCCTCTTCTTCCCTGCATAAGTGGCAGGGGAAACTGTCAGGCTTGATGGACTGCCAGGTGATGGCCTTTCGGTTAAGCTCTTTCATTGTATTGCTCCTTTTCAACTTTAAGATAATCCGTTAATATATGCGCAAATCCGATTAAATAAATCCCGTTTGGTTGTGTGCCCGCACCCAAATATATCCCTAATACCTCCCCCTGTACTTGTATATTGGTGTAAAGACGCTCCCCCATAGGCATAACTAATAGTGTATGATCCTATGGTTGAGTAAGCAGGATTTTTGTCAAAACCGGCCAATACATTTAATGTTTCGACCTTACTTTCTAACATTTTTTGTGTGATTCTTTGCATTTTCTCCTCCTCTGGCAGTTTAGCGACGTGCCGAGGTCTTTGCGTGTGATATTAAACAATCAATCCCTTGCATTAGCATGTTGTGTTTCCAGGTTGGAATTGACCTGACTTACGAAGGGATTGCGACTTTGATTAACGTCCGTAATATCTGGCGTTGATTTCAAGGTTATGGTTTTTGCGGTTACTTTTGGATAATTTTATCCAAAATAGATATGTTGTTTCATTTTCATTTTCTGTCATCCCTGTCAGATTATGAAAGAAGTAATAAGTTGTCATGTGTGATCCTCATTAAATGTTAATGTTGCCTTACTTGACGGTCTTTGTTTTTTTGCTAAATTGATAGTTAGTCCATGTGTGTCTATCCACTGGCCTTCGTTGTATAAATTTACTAGAGATTCCAATTTGTCGAGACCGGTTGTCTCTGGCTTTTTTGCTTTCTTGGGTTTTCGATGTAGTTTCATGTGTGTAGATTGTGGTAATACTACTAAATTGCTTGGGGTATTGTTTAAAGGGTTTAAATCTATATGGTGGACAACTGAATTTCGTGGTAAATCAGGGAAATAGGTTTTTTTGATAAATGCTCTGGCCTTACGCCGTGAATGATTTGCTTCACTTATTGGAGTTGTCATTATAATGCTCGCTAATTATTTGATTAATGGTTTCTGCAACCGTGATGTTTTTTTCAATTGCAGAAACTCGGATAAGCGTCCACAAGTCTTTGTCAATTCCCTTGATTGTTACTGTGATCTTTTTCATGTGACCTCCTGTTAAATGTTAGCGTTAAACACAAGATAAACTATCTAAAATGGTTTGTCAACAAAAAAGTGAAAATAAATGAAAATAAATTAAAATTAATTTGTATCCAGGGGGAAGACAACAAAAAGCTTGACATTGGTTGAATTATAGTGTATGAAATCAATAGATTATTATCAGGGGGAGATGATATGGACAACAAAAAAGGGAGAGTCAAGCAAGTTAGATTGAGGGGAAAATTAGAACCATGCGATCATGACCAGGTGACCAGTACACCAAAATTCGGAAGTGTTTATGGGGTGCAGTGCAAAAAGTGCAAGGAAATCATGGGGTTTTATGAGAAAAAAAAGAGTGGCATAGAATTCTATCCGATGTGAGGGAGATATGCATGCAATAGATCAAAGAAGACTTGCGAGATGGTACGATGCGTGTAGAGCGTCTGAGCAGACCAAAACAATCAAAGCAAAAATGAGGGGGGAAAAATGAGGAGAATCAAGAAAATAAAACAGGAAATAAAAGATATCAAATATCGGCTTAGACAATTAGAGTGCGAGCATCAAAACACAGTCTATAGCTGGACAGGACAAACATATGCAGAGCGTTGCGTACGATGCGGCAAAGTTATCGGGTGCTTAACGCATGAAGAAAAAGTCAAGAAAGAGTTGTCAATATTGGAAGAGCAAGTCGAGCAGAAGAAAAGAGAGATCGGGTAAAAAGGTATGAGCATAGACAAACTACACGATGAGATAGATGCAATGGCAACAAAGGTAAAGGATATGCTTGAGCGTATGTATGCAGAGGACCTCCAGCTAATCCAAAACGGACAGGCTCTGTTGATGGGGAAGATGGCTAAAGCTTACAATGACGATGATTTTGTCCTTGAGCCATTTTATGTTCCGCCCAAAGAGATTGAGATCAAAAGAGAGCTTGAGAGGGAACTGGAAGCATTAAAGATCCAAGTCAAGGAAAAACAAGCTGAATTAGACCTAATTAATGCAAAGATAGAG
>JAXHVA010000228.1:0-3626 GCA_034189035.1 Thermodesulfobacteriota bacterium | reverse complement strand
ATCGCACCATCTATGATTCTCCATTTAATTACTAGTGTACTTGTTCTTGCTACATATCATAGATGAGCCCTATTGCCATTTTATATATGCAGTACAAAATACTTTTTCGACAGGCTCAACGTTGAATTTTACCATGCAGGGTTCCTTACCTATGAACATGCCAGTCAACCGGTAGATGCTGTAGTCACAACATTTGCCTTCCATCTTTTGCCGGATTTCTGGAAAGGCATAGCCCTCAAGCGGTTGAATAGCATGTTAAAGCCTGGTGGCAAGCTTTACATCCATGATGTCATCATAGAAGGAGATAATGCAATCAAGAACATCCAAGCGTTGATTGACAAGCTTAATACAGCCGGGGGGCAAGCCTCTGCGAGAGGATACCGAAAGGCATTTTAAGGATGAGTATTCGACCTATGACTGGGTGATGGATGGCTTTTTGTCCCGAGCCGGCTTTTCGATCAAAAGTAAGTATATAGATGGTGGGTAATCGAAACCTACATTTGCACCAGAGATTAAAAACCTAAATGCAACGGCAACTCGGATACAATTGCAATAGATAGTGCCTGAATGAAAACCCCTAATGTCAGGTTTGAGCAGGCACTAATTAACAACTGAGAACGTTAAACACCTATGTGGAATAATAATAGGGAAGGTGTGTTTAGTGAAAAACTTTTTTGAATTTCTCAACAACATCACAATCGAATTGGTAACCGCTTAGTTCTTCTATCTCAGCTATAGCCTCTTCCTTTGATTTCGCTTTTCGATAGGGACGATCTGTGATCATGGCATCAAACGCATCTGCTACAGAAAGAATCCGGGCAAGAAGAGGAATACCCTCACCGTACAAACCATCAGGGTATCCTTTCCCATCCCACCTTTCATGGTGATGGCGGATTATCGATCGTTCTACCGGGAGAATTTCTAATGGTTCTACAATCTTTTCCCCGATAATTGGATGGGTTTTAATAACGTCAACCTCTTCTTTTGAAAGCCCACCGGGTTTTAATAAGATAGCATCGCGAATCCCAATCTTTCCAATATCGTGTAATAGTCCTGCTAATCCGATGGTTTCTCTTTCCTCTTCTGAACATCCCATCTCACGGGCGATTTCCATTGCCAATTCAGTAACCCTTTGGGAATGGGTACGAGTATACATATCTCTCGCCTCGATTGCGTTGATCATTGTTTTGAGGGTGTCTATCAGGTTATTGTAAATACTCTCATACAAAATAGTATTTTCTATTCGAAGTGCCCCTTTTTTGGCCAATGTTAAAAGTAGATATAGATCCTCTTCTGTAAACCTCCCTCCACTCAACTTATCAACAACATGTAATACCCCAAAAACTTTATCCGCTATCTTTAAAGGAACACAAATAAGCGAATCGCTTTTATAGTATTTCTCATTATCCAATAAATGAGGATTTTCGGTTAAGCCTTTTATAAATATATGCTTTCCAGTTAATACCACTTCTCCGGCGATTCCACTTCCTATAGGAATTCTTTTCTTATCCACGATATCTTCATTAATACCCTTAACAGCTTTAACAATCAGTTCCTTTGACTCGCTATCGACTATCATTAATGATGATTTTCCTGCATCAGTAATGTCACAGGCCATATTTACGATCTTATCTAAAAGGTCACTATCTTTTATAGGTTCACTGAATGTCTCACTGATAGAATAGAGAACTGAGATCTCTTTAATCTTCTTATGGAGTTTTTTATTGAGATTTTCTATGGTCCTTTTCTGTTCCACCTCTTTGGTCAATTCAGCATTTTCAAGCAAAAGCAGTCTTTCTTTCAATAGTTTTTTAATTACAACCAATACTTGATCTATCCTTACGGGTTTTGTAATAAAGTCCGAGGCTCCTTCTTTTATAGCTTCCACAGCAATCTTTATATCAGGATACCCTGTAATCATAGCAACAGGGATCGTAGAATCGTATTCTTTGATCTTTTTCAAAAGATCGACTCCATTCATCTTTGGCATCCATACATCAGAGAACACAGCGTCAAACCTCTCCTTTTTCACTTTGTTAATCGCCTCTATACCATCTGATGCAATATCTATAAGGTAACCCCCTTCTTTCAATATCTCTGATATTGAATCCCTCACGAGCTTATCGTCATCTACTATTAAGCTTACAAATTCTCTTTCTCTCTTACTAGTCACTTATTGTATCCTTTTCCCTAATATCGCTTTCTCTTCCATCCTTTAAAAAGTCTTTTTAAATAAAAGCCTAATTAATTGAGAGCCAATATTGCTGGTTATATATTTCTTTCTTCCCTCACCTGATATCAGCAATTTATCTACTAGAGAACTCCGGTCTGGTTGCTCTTTTTTTATATCTAATAATTCTGAATCCCATTTTAATCGCCTGTTACGCAAGTGGAAAAGATTCTTTATGCTTTGATTTAAAGAGGTCATTTTTGTAGCCTGGCTTTATCAACAAAACAGAACACAGGGGTTTACTATATATTTGTTTATATCGGCATTTACAGAAGAAAACTTTAAAGTATGTCATCATTAGGTTTGACTATCAAGGGCTGCTACCCAAACTCCAATTCGTCTTGTTTGAAAGTCTTTTATTGATAATACAAATCATCATACAGGTGTTTAGAAGGGTGAAACTGAGAAGCAAAGATCTGAAGCTTGAACAAGGATATTCAAATTTAAAAAACCCCTTTTAGAAATCTGCTTTGTCTATTCCGTTATCAAAGGTATTTATGTGACAAGTATCGTTTATTACAAAGACAATAAACCCCATATCGGAATCTTCGAATATGTTTATAGCGCAAGTATCTTGCCTTATACGCCAGAAATATTGATTCGATAAACCCAATATAGCGCATAGAACTACCTTATTCACAACCCTATGGGAGATAATTACAACTGTCTCACTAACATGGCTCCTCAGTATATTATTGAGAGACTCCATGGCTCGAAGCTTTACATCATCAAGACCTTCACCGCTAGGCATCTTCAAATTTTGAGGCTTTCTTTGCCATATACCATATAGATCTTTAAATTCATTTTGTACATCCTTATGGGGCATGCCCTGCCATTTTCCAAAATCAATATCTATAAACCCTTTCGCTTCTTTTATATTTATATGACTATGGAATTGAGCTATGCCATTCGCAGTCTGAATAGCCCTACTTAAAGGGCTTGAATAAATCGCTTCTATTCTTTGCCTACTGAGGACTTCACCGGTTTTCCTTGCTTGTTGTAACCCTGAGGAGTTAAGAGGTAGGTCGATCCTTCCTCGAAAAACTTGTTCTTTATTCCAGTCGGTCTCTCCATGTCGAACAAGAATTACCCTAGTCATGAATGTATTCCTCCCGCAAGATTTAATTACATTATAAAATAGAGCTATTAATATAACCTAATGTAACATTCAATTTATTAAGTGTCAAATAGTTAGTTTTATAAAATAGTACATCTTATCTCTTGATATCCTTTAAAGTTTATATTAAAATGTAATTAAGGTTTCCTGAATAAGTAGTCAAAGCCTATTACTGGCAGTTTCATAACCACATGAGGCTCTAAAAAGTTCCTGTTCGAGCAGGAAATTCGATTTCAGCTCTTTGAAAAACAGACGCAAAAAGATGGCTTTCAGCCACTT
>JAXHVA010000227.1:2278-3683 GCA_034189035.1 Thermodesulfobacteriota bacterium | reverse complement strand
GAATTACTTGGCACAATTGAAATAGATATCTTGCAACGTGATAAAAACATAGAACTCCTTGCCAAAAAAATAGAAGGTTAACAATGAGTTTGAGCGGATGAAACCGCTCAACTCTGCGTTAGCCAAGGGGGAAGATATGAGTGAGTTAAAAAAAGCATTGGAATTTTGTAGGGACATCGCATCTGAAGAATATCCACATCAACAACATAATCCAGGGGCAGAGATAACCCTGCGAAATATTATCAAAAGGTGTGACACGGTTTTGGCTAACCTGCCACTAAAAAGAAAGCTCATCCCACCCCCACAAACCCAAGAAATCCTTGATTATCTCAACGAAAAAAAGGGTTCTAACTATCGAGACGGGACAAATATAACTGCCAGGTTAAGAGAGGGCAGGACGGTTGAGGAGTGCAAGCGGGTGATCGACAATAAGTTCCAAGATCCTGATTTCCTGAAAAACCCAGGCTGGCTGTGCCCTGATACCTTATTTCGTAAAGGCAAGTTTGATAAGAATCTAAATTGGACACCGCCGTTGAAGGCAAGGTTGGGTGGAAGGATTTCTGAGAATACAGCCCAAACAGTCGCAAACCTCCAGGAAATAAGAGAGAGAAAAAATGAAAAACAGAGATAAGTTTGATGCGTTTATGACAATAATATCATCACAGATAGATAAAGCCCTGGACCAAGTTTTCATAGAAATAGTATGGAAGACTGTATCGCCGTTTGATGACGATTCCTGCATAAAAGCTTTCAATCATATCACACCACGCATTAAATTTCAGTCAGATATCACAACAATGCTATTAGAGCAGCTAGAGGCTCCTGAATTGCTGGCATGGGTTGAAGTCGAAAAGGCTATCAGGAGCATAGGCCCTTATCAAAGTGTCAGGTTTCCCGACCCAGTCATCCATGGGGTAATAGATTCTTTGGGTGGCTGGCCTGCATTCCAGGATTTTAAGTCAAGCGAATTAACATGGAAACAAAAAGAATTTCTGGAGAGATATAAGGCCATGGCCGGCAAGGATGAGTTCCCTGATTATTTGCCGGGGCTGATAGAAATAGAAAATCAAGCCCCTGAAAAAATCAAGGAAATAGGTAATAATAGGGTAAAAAAACTAAAGGAGGGGTAAAATGAAAATTAAGATAAGCATCGCTGGCCTATTGTTTATAGTTATTGTTGGTATCAGTTTTATTGGCCTGAATTATTTTACTAAAGAAAGCCCTATCAAGGATAATTCGCTTGATCTTAATATGAAGAAATTTGAAGAGGTTACCTTCAAATTAGGTGCCTTGTATGCATTAAAAGCCCAAAAAGACATAAGGCTTTATAGTTGTGGCAATGGTAGAGATTTTGCTGAATTAGCGTGGAAAATATTTATTGAAGAAAATAGAAGGGAAAAATTAA
>JAXHVA010000227.1:0-2178 GCA_034189035.1 Thermodesulfobacteriota bacterium | reverse complement strand
GGGTGAGCAAGGCAAAGAGTTCCATGAATATCCAACACTTATGAAGTTTGAGAATATGGCAAGAAAAGATCCAGATCACGACTGGAGGGCTGTATGCTATCTGCCGTTGCGTGATGCGACGTATCAACGCCAGGATAAAAATGAGTGGGTTTTAATCAAGAGTGGCCCTGGGTTCGCATAACGATTTAATTCGCATAGAAAGGGAAGAGAATGGTGTTTTTATATACATGTTTCGCCTGTCAGCAGGGTAAGCATGAAGATTGTGAAGGAGATACTAAACCTTCAAATCAAGCCGATTTTGGAGGGATCTCTTGTATTTGTCCATGCACACAAAAAGCAAAGGATTTAACCAAACATTCAAGCGGAAGCGAAAAAGACCGCTCTGCTTAATTCATTGTTATGTGTTTGCCGCGGGAGGTAACAAATGGAATCTTATGGAATGTATATGGATCACGGAAATCCGCCAGTTCCGGCAACAGATTTTATTGCAGAATATGATGCATCTGAGTCGCATGGAGTTGATATGGGTGCTATATTTAAAACCGAAACCGGCTTTCTCGGAGTCGTTATATCTGGATGTAGTTGATGGCCCAATAAAGGCTCCACGGAGTGGAGTCAAGAGGTACAAAGGGTAGAAGACCTTGAACAGTTTTTTATTGATGCAAGCTGGACTGGAAACTTACCGGCTATTCAATCTTTGTTGGAAAAAGTGGCTAACAAAAAAATCAACCGGATGTAAACAATACGTCGGTTATTTCCGGCGTTATAAAGGAGGGCGAAATGAAACTATGGCAACATACAGAAACAGGCATAATTTGTCAATCGAATGATTGTCCGTCTAACAAACATTTCGAGATACCATTAATGTATGAAGATGATTTGCCAAATGATATCACATATGAGGTTTATTCGTGGTGGTTTAATAATTCGTTTGTTGATGGTGTGCGCATAGGGCCGAAAATAAATGGAAATTGAAAGCTTTTATCACGTAAAAGAGGTGAAGTTTCAGCGACAATATCCTGGATATCTATATCGTCGGGAAGTTGTTGACGATTCCGGTTTTGGCGGGGATGGTAATCTAGAAATGGTGAATTGCTATTCTTCTTATAGTGGACATTGGATTGGTGGCCCAAAAACAGCCAGATTTATATGTATTAAACATGGTCTTAGGAATGTGCAGAAAGCACATCAGAAACATTGCATTTGCTCTATCGGATTTAACGAATCCGAGCAAAAATGGTATGGGTGGAGCCATAAAGCAATCTGTGGTTTCGGAATTGGGGATATGATCCTTGAAGAAAGCTTTGGTGACGACAGAACCCTATTTGTAAAACATGGCTCAAACCAAATAAAAACGATGGATGACGCCAAGACAGCAGCCATTCGTTTTGCGGCCAGCGTCTCCTAATCAGCCGCTTAACTGGACGGCAAAAAACCGCCGCCAGTTAGCTTAATCGTTAAACTTTTAAAAGGGATATGATGATGGCAAGTGTTTTTGTGATGACAAATCCACCGACAGACATCGATTACTCATTAGTCGATAATAGAGTCAGGTCTTTTGAATTGCACGGTGTCCTTTTATATGACGAAGATAAAAATATTTCACAAGCAGGATGGAAAGATCAACTTGTTGCTTTTGTAAAAGAACAAGGACTTAATATTAACAAAGGAATAGGGCTACATGCATTCGTATATGGCTTAATTGAAGAGGAATAACCAACCGCTGGACTTGACCGGAAAATGCACCGGAGAGGCCCAGTGTATGGGTTAAAAGAAGGTTGGGTAATAATGAGCGTTAAAAAATGATAACAGCAATTAACCTGGGGAGGTGAGTTGAGCAAGTGCCGAAGCCAGATCCACAGTCCAGTAAGGCCCGGCTGGAGAACCGGCTTGAAAAGGGCAGACTCAAGGGCTGTCTGGTAGAGTCAGGAGTAAAAGCCATTAAAAAACGTGGAGTTATAACTGTCTAAATAGAGGTTTAATTTCGCCGGTCTAAAAAATCCGCAGAGATGTGGATGCCACGCTTGATAATGGTTAACCTCCCCTGGGGTTTTTAAAAAGGAGAAAGGTTGTGATAGATAAAGCAAAGCTAGATGGAATTAGAAAGGCAATTAAACGGGTTATAGATTATCCCGCAGAGGAACAAGATAGGCGTGACGAAGACGGATATCCAACAGA
>JAXHVA010000226.1:0-3685 GCA_034189035.1 Thermodesulfobacteriota bacterium | reverse complement strand
GTAAAGATGTTTCTTTGTCAGAGATATACCGGTGAAAGACTGAAAGATATTGGCAGCTATTTCGGGATTGGAGAATCCGGAGTATCCCAGACATGCAGGCGTGTTAAGGCTAAAATAGCAAAGGACAAAAAGCTGACAGTAGAAATAGCTAAGATTGAAAGAAAACTGAATCTGTCAAGAATGAAGACCTGACCCCTATGTTTTCCTTGATGGGACAGGTTTCGAAGCATGGAAAAAGAAGTAGGATCGTCATCATAAAGGTATGGTTTCATACCTTTGTTAAGGTGGATATACAGAACAACAGAATAACTTGTTATGTCTCAATCGAAGTAGCAACGGAAATGCGATTCACTGAATTCCTAATAGACTTAAACGACTTATGGGGTCGTCTGATTCCAGGGACTCTGATTCTATTTGACCTGTACATGCTTAATTTCTCATTAATGGAAACCACGACCCTCCCAAAGATCATTACTGGAAGTGGTGCTTTGATGATGGGCTTTCTCTTTGCGATATTTGCTTTCATATATCTTCTTGGGGAATTGTCCCTTTATCCCATTTTTCGCATTCGTGGTTGGTTGTGCCGACCCACACCCAGAGAAAATATCAAGGAGTTGGATGTAACTGGCAATGGTAATGTCGTCAATTTCTTTGAGAAAAACTTTTTGGCCAATGCACTTGATGACAAGAAAGATGATATTTTCATTTATTGCAAGGACTTCTTGCTGGAGGCGTCACCTAGGGCTTACGAAGAGGCTCGTAGGAGAGAAGCCAGAATCAATCTTAAAGGTGGAGTAATACTCCCTCTTCTGGGTTTATTAATCATAGCACTTATTCAGCACGATTGGATACTATCACTTCTTGCTTTTTGTCTTTTCGTTGTGTTTTGGTTTGGCTTTGCCCGTTCTTTCTCCATCGAGCACAAATTTGTCTATCGGGCTTACTATAATAAGCACCTCGAAATGACAGATGAGCTACATAACCAGGCTAATGCAGCCGACGCAAAAAGCCGCGCGGGCTGATTAGCGACGTTAGCCCATATAACCGATAGGAGAAAAAGTATGGAATCATATAAAAACATCAATCTTAAAAGTTGGGAGCAGTTTGAACATATTGATATAGAGATTGATTCCCACGTTTCTGTTTCGATTATCTGAGAAAGGAGGCCGGTCGTGGGGTTATTGGATTTGTTTAAGCCAAAGTGGAAGCACAGCCAACCGGAAGTTCGCTTTAAGGCGGTGCAGGAACTCACGGATCAGGACGTTCTTGCAAAAATCGCCAATAAGGATGCGGATTCGGAGGTCCGTCTGGCAGCGGCAAAGAAGGTCGACGACGATAAGTTGGTTTCTGACATCGCCAGGAATGCAGAGGACTGGGAAGTACGCTACGCGGTTGTGGGAATAATTGAGGACAAAAAGCTGCGTGCGGAGATCGCCCAAAAGGACACTGAGGATAATGTGCGTCTCCAGGCCGTGAAAAAAATCGAAGACACGAAGTTGCTCGAAGAGATCGCCCAAAAGGATATTGGGACATACACACGCCAGGCTGCTGTGAAGAAGATCTGTAACCAAAAGTTGCTTGCAGAAATAGCGAAAAATGATTCGGCCAATGCTGTGAGTGAAGTTGCAGTTAAGAATGTCCAGGACCAAGTATTCATCGCGGAAATCGCAAAATATAGCAAAAACTACTGGAACACGCGTAACTTGGCTGTTAAGAAGCTTGAGGACCAGACTGTGCTCGCAAGGATCGCGCAAAAGGACGTGGAAAATAAAGTGCGCATTACAGCAGTAATGAAAATCAACGACCTGAAGTTAACTGAAGAGATTGCCCAAAATGATGTAGACCCAATGATACGCATGGCAGCAGTGAGAAAAGTTGAAGACCCGCTATTGTTTGCCCAGATCGCAAAGATGGATAAAAACCCGGACGTGCGCTTGACAGCGTTGGAAAAAGTCGAGGATCAGAAGCTGCTCGAGAAAGCGGCTAAGAATGATGAAGACTTTTACGTACGGAAAACTGCAGTGGAAAAGATAGATGACCAAGCGTTGCTTGAAAGAATCGCGAGAAAAGATCAGGTAATGATGGTACGCCGGGCTGCGGAGAATCGGCGAGAATATCTATCTAATTCAGGTAAAAATAATAAACAAGATAAATAAAAAAGAATCAAAGAAATCGTCGAATCCAAAAGCCTTCGGCCTTTGGGGAATAAGAAGCGGCTTACACAGACAGACAACTATTATAATGTCAGGCTATTTCTTTTTGCTGATAAAAATGATTCCGAAACATATTACGAGGAATTCATTGGCTATACAAAAACGAATCCTCCACCATTTTGTATAGAGATCATGCATGTAAGGATTCACACAATATATGATGAGCCATTTGGTTTGGTTTTCCCGTATGAACGTACAGATACACGCCCTGAATATGCAGAGTGGTTCCGTGAAGCGAATCTCACATGTAATGAGGTACTGCGCAATTTTCAGCCAGCAGATCATAGCTATGAAATGCTCAATCAATATGTAAAAGAACTATTTGATTGGACAATATTGACTCCTGTATCCTTTGATTTTGATTCACCTGAAGCGAATGATATTTTCAGTGATCCACCTGGAAATGGATTCATACCCTTGAAAGTGAAATAACAAATCGGCTAACAATGCTAATTCAGCCGACGCAAAAAACCGCGCGGCTGATTAGCCAGTTATGCGATAGGAGATGAATCATGAGGAAAGAGACAGCGTCTACATGGGAAGAATTAAATGCCCTCCTCTGGGAGAAATCGTTCGATTCCGTTAGCCGAAAATGGCGCCCATATACCGCATTCCGAGGTTTGGCCAAACGTCACGGAAACCTCAAGACCAGTTTGCAGCGTCTCGGCGGCGATCTCCGCTGGAAGGAGCGTCGCGTAATAGATAGCTTTAGGATGTATGCCAGAGACGACTTCCGGCACGGGTTGACAGATTGGAACGTTTTGCTCTTGGGACAGCACCACAGGCTTCCCACTCGTCTGCTTGATTGGACCTCGTCACCGTTGGCGGCAATGTACTTCGCCTCCGAGAAGAATCCTAAAGAAGATGGTGAGGTGTGGTGTGTCGCAAGGCTACAAACGAATAACGCTCTCTCGCCGACATTCGCCAATCTCTTAAGAAAACAAGGAACCAATCTGTTCAGCCTAGAAACCTTGTCCTCAAATTTCCCGGAGATGGAGGCATTTGATAGCGTTGAGGCGGCTGCTGCCGATAAATCGCTTCTGTTCTTCGAGCCACCCTCCCTTAGCCCTCGAATCGTAAATCAGTATGCCTTTTTCTCAGTTATGACAGACCCATATTCTGAAACGCATAGTTGGATAGAGGCACACAAAAGATGGTGTTGGAAAGTAATAGTCCCTGCGGCTCTAAAGAAGGAAATCCGCGAGAGGCTCTTGGTGATGAACATTAGCGAAAGAACGATTTACCCTGGTCTGGACGGTGTTAGTCAATGGCTGCAAGCCTACTACCAAGAGTAGATCACGCATAACAAATCGCTGGTGCCGACCCAAAAAGCCGGGCGGCACAGCTCAACCGTTCTCGGCGACGCTGCGCGTCGCCGAGAATCGCGGTGCTGACTTCGTCAAGTACCTTGTTCCGTCGCGCTCCGCGCGCCAGAACAAGGTACTTGACCGGACACCGTGAACCGCACAATC
>JAXHVA010000225.1:0-3735 GCA_034189035.1 Thermodesulfobacteriota bacterium | reverse complement strand
CATCATATGTCGCCGTTGGAATAATCTCATCTCCTGCCGCTGAAGTATTATCAAAAAAACTCACAGTAGAGTCATTTGCTCCGTCCATACCGCCAACATAAATTCCCATTACATCACATGGACCATACACCGCCTGACCTGTAGCCGTTACTGTAACCTTGTTATTTGACATTATTTTTCTCCTGTGTTAATTCCAAACATTAACCGTTGTTTCTCAACCTCCATCTTGTCATTTATTATATTGTCAAGACGTAACGCAACCCTTGGAGTTAATATCCCCCTTTTTCTATACAATTGATACGCATCTGTTTTAGCTTTTTCGTCCATATCCTTTGTTTCAAGCCATATTTGTCTTGCAATAGTGTTGTCATTTATTGTGATATCAGCCTTAAATGAAGCCTTTGCAGATTTAAATAAATCCTCAGCATGTAGGTTATTTTCTAAAGCAGAAATATAAACACGGCGAATTTGTTCTCCATTCTCTTCTTTTATTGCCTTTTTGAATAACTTAATGGCCCGATAGTTCGTTAATCCCCTTTTGGTAGGGAACGTAAACATGAAAGTGCCTGGACGAGATTCAATGTATGGCCTTAATGAAAATGGGATCGGCATTTCAAGGACACTCTTTCCCCTTTCTGGTAATGATTCCCAAAAATCTTTGTTGGCCCATTCAGTAGGAAATCCACCCCCCGGATTATGAGCTGTTATTTGTCTTGAAAGCTCCCTTGCGACAGGAGCCATTTTTCCGCCAAGTTTATAAACAGGGTCAATTCCCCACTCCATTACTTCACGAAATTGTTTCCCCATCCTTAAATAACGCTCTGTGCCATCCTTGTTCCTACCAATAAATATATTGAGAGAATTTCCAGGTGCATTTTCCCAAGTAAATCGGCCTGTCCCGTACTCTTTTTTCGTGTTATAATAATTTACAGATTGGGCAACACTATTAAAATACAGGCCAGCTTTTGCCCAAAATTTTGCTCCCTGTTTTGTCAATGCTTTCCCTGTTATTTTTTTTGCCGTATATTCTGCAACATCTCTAGACCTACCTGCCGTAGCTTGTTTATATAATCCTTTTGCAGGAGCTGCCGCCTGTTTGAGAGTTGACAAAGTCCAATCTGGGGCTAAAAGGCCCCAATGCAACATCTGCCTTATTTTAGGGTTCCCAAACACCTTGTTTAACTCCCAACTTTGACCACCAAAGCTATCATTGACAAATAATCCCATTTCTTTTTTTATAGATGCAATCTCATTTTTATTTAAACTCCTACCATATTTTTTCTGTGCAAATTTTTCTCCCATTTTTAAGGCATCAACTTTATTTTTTTCATATGCCCATAACTTTAAAGTGTTATGATAATAATCCCACAGTGCTTGATCCCATAAATCATTAGCTTTTCTAGCCCCTTTAGTCATCAAGTTTATACCAGGGATTCCCTTTGTTTTTGTTTCTGCTGTCATCAATGCTTTGCGAACAACATTTCTTTGAACATCCTCCAACGCACCAAAAACAACTTGGCCATTTTTTATGGCATCCTCTGCTAATTCTTGTTCTGCAAAAATAGCATAATCCTTGTTTTTTAAAGCACGTTTAATTTTAACAGGATTCCACAAACTTAGGGCCTTTTTCCCTATTCCAGTTGATAAAGCCGATTCAGTTAATGCATGATGGTGAAACAAAGACATGGTTAACATGCCCTTCTTTGTAAAAGCGTTTGTCACTTCCATTGCATGAATAGCCGGGTGGCTGAATGGTTTATCAAAAATAATTTTAACTTCCTTCGCTATATCAGGGTGTACTTTGACCGCTGCTTTCTCTAAAACAATTCCTTTTTCTCCTATCTTTTCAACCATCATGGCTTTATCAAGTGCTGGATGTTCTATGGTCACCCATTCCCGTGGGGCTTTGTCATACCTCAACATTAAAGGTTCACCACTTTCACTAACAGCACCTTTTAATTCTTTCGCAAAATTATGGTTAAAAACTGTCTTGATTTTATAATTATCATAAATTCTTAATAATTCTGCGATGTTTGTTGTTTTTGGTTCAAGCCCTAATTTAAGTCCTTCTTCAAGTGTCGGAATAGCTCTTTGTTTTAGGAATGGGTTTTTAGTTGCAAAATAATTAACCACATCTGTTTTTCTTGCCTTTGGGATATTCCATATATGGGTTACATAATCTTCCATAAATGAAACATCGTCCCAATTATTTTTTAGAAATTCAAATGATTCGTCATAATACTTTCCTATTTTCTCTGTGGCTTCTACAACTTTAGGGGAAGGATTTTTTACAATATTTGCCAAATCATCTCGCCCTATTTTTGTTAATAGATTTGGATCTTTCATCCGTTCCCTTAAAAAAGGGATAGCTTCTAATTCAGGCTTGGATAGCTTTCTTTCAAATTGATTTATAAATATATTGCTTCGTAAAAGACCAACGTCTATATCTCCACGACGCCTCCCTATCATATCCATTACTTTAGCACCTTCATCAACTGCCTTTTTCATTGGCTTTAATGCTTTTTGCCCAATAGGAGTCGTTAATATTTTATATGTAGAAGGCAGCCACTCCTTTAAATAATGCCCTGCTATTTTACCACCACCAGAAATAATTCTACCACCAAGGCCCATAGTAACAGCTTCAAGTGTGTCAAATAATAACTGCCTTGTTTGTTTCTGTGTTGCTAATTTATTAAATTTGTCTCTTTCTTCTGGATAAATATATTTTAACCATGAAACTTTAGTTGCTTCTTCAGCAATGGCCCTGCTGGCACCATAAACACCATATAAATTTGGATGCTCAATCAGCCTTAAATCAAGGGATTTCCCAAAAGATCCACCAGCCCCAGAAGGTCTTTTGCGTTCTTCTGGAGTAAATTCTTCAACAGTTTCTTGATCAGGCAACCCACCTAAATCTAATAAAGGTTGCTCTTGATCTGGCAAATCTTTGAGGTCTAATTTCATTTCAACAACTCAATAACGTAGTCTATATTTGCATCTGTTACAGGCTTCCCTTGCTTTTCAAGCTCAGAAACTGCCCTTTCCTTTAACTTTCCCTTTGGTGTAAATTTGAATAAATACTCCCTTTCAGCATCAAGCGATTCCATTAATTTAGCTTTTTCTTTGCTACCAATTTTTTGCCCTAGCTTGTTCCTCATTTCTGGGAAAATAGCGGCCAAAGTAGCATCAAATTTATCTTTTTTATCAAGGTTGACTATGGTGTTGTCAATGCTGGAAATACGTTTCAATGCTTGGGCCTCTGTTGGGTCTTTCTTTTTAGGAACATTACTAACTGAAGGTTTCCCTACCCCCTTAAAAGTTTTCTTTGCAACAACCTCAGCATTTTTCCCTAATGCAAAAACATGCATATTCCCTTGAGCATCGGTGCTTGTTTTTATGGTAGTTCCAGGTGTTTTTTTGAACCTTGGATCTATTTGAAACCCTCCTTTTGGATCAGTGTAGATCAAACCTTGCTCGGTTATTTTCCATGGGTTTAGCTTACTTTGCGGCATTGGTGTGGCAGACAGCACACTCTCCCCACGTCTCCTGACCAATAGTTCAGTATCACCAACAGTCTCGGTCCCAAGCGTTGCAGGCACATGCTTATACTTTGTACCACCATATTCAAAATCAAATGGTTTCCCTTCCTCAGCTTGCGAAATAGCAGGATCTTTTGATAGCCTCAACTTTTCCGCTTGTTCAAGGCGTTGCCCTTGAATATCTGTTTGGTCCTTG
>JAXHVA010000224.1:0-3784 GCA_034189035.1 Thermodesulfobacteriota bacterium | reverse complement strand
CGTCTGTTTTTCAAAGAGCTGAAATCGAAGTTCCTGCTCGAATAGGAACTTTTTAGAGCCTCATGTGGTTATGAAACTGCCAGTAATAGGCTTTGACTATTTATTCAGGAAACCTTATTTATAAAAAACCGTATTAACGGTACGGGAATACAAGCTTTAAATCAGAATATATTGCGGCTAAAATAAAAAAGCAATTAAGGATAAATCTAAACCGCCTGATACTTGAAAAAACATTATTGAATTACCTAAGTATATCAAATAGATCTACATGGATCTAAATCTCTGACAATGTAGAAAGAGTTGTTATTTTCACCTTTCAGTTCAGGAGGTATGTTCAATTCTAAAATATCTATATCAGTATCAAGCTGTGTCCATATACGCTTTCCAATTTTCACGTATATTGTGAAGGTTATTCGAGATCGTCCTGTAACCTGTTAATAATGAACCCATTGCATTGAAGGGCATTTATATAGAGACATCTACAGATTCACCCACTTTGAGATGTGAAGGTGGAAAAGGAAAGAGCATTTTAAACAATTTTCTGTATTCTCAACAACAAATTGTGGTCATAAATCATTGTTTTTCAATAATTTTCATCAACTTCGGTTTAATCACCGAATTTATCCGATTTATAACCACCGACAGACACTCGAAGTTGAAACGCGAGAGTGATGTATGGAGTCAATAATATGAGAAATCCAAGAACCGAATAGTAACTTTTTGGCCAACCCCCTTCGATTGCTAGGGCTATTAAGAGAAGGGCTGGTGGTAAAAGTGCTGCCCCTATTCGTGGGTAATAGATTTTGGTTGTGGCAATGGAAGGATACGTCAAAGCAGCTTCAAGAATCTCTGGCGATTTTTTCAATGTTTTAACAATTCGCTCTGCACGTGAAACAGTGTAGGATGCCATGAGACCAGCGACCCAGTAAGCAGCTAAAACAACAGCTGCAACTATTCGTGGCTCAGTCGATATAAATCCACCAGGTATCTCTACTCCTTCACCTGTCTTTGCAAGTTCTGGAGCAGCTGTGCCTAAAATTACCAGGAATAGTGAACTGCCTATTCCGAAAATCATGTACCGTTCTATGCGATCAAGGGCTGTCCTCAAATTCTCTACTAGTATACTCTCGGGTTCCATGACCATAACACCTATTCAATTTTTGTTTTTCTAATCATTGATTTCAAAGACATCCCCTTGAGGCTGGTTAGACTGACACGCTCCAGCTCAGGAGCGGCAAACAGTCGAGAAACCTAGTTCAAATCTTTATTCTCCATCTCTCCAGTAGATTCTGTCAAGAACGAGGTCCTGCCCCCCCTTGTCTTGAATATTAAAAGCATTTATGCAACATTCCGCTTCTCCATCAAGCACCTCCAGGCTCTTGGCGGATTCGGACGATTAGATCCGAAATGGCTGGATAGAAGTGAAAGAATCTTAAAATAAGGCTCTACTTCCAGCACTAGATCTCCTGCAGTCCGTTGAGGCGGACCAAGACCTTGGCGATACTCATCAGCACTGCCAACAATTGTTAGCCACAGGCCAGCTTTTTCCAAATGAGCAGAAACATTTTTGGCAAACCTTCTTCGATCATTTGCATAGCTGAATGAGTGAAAACAGCCTCTGTCAAATACAAAACCAAAAGGGGCACCTTCGATTTTATTCTTTAGAAAATCGACAAGCACGAAATCACATTCAACGTTTGCTTTAGAAGCCTTTTTTTTTGCTTTCTCAAGAGCAATGTCCGAAGTATCAGTACCAATAACCTGAAAGAGGTTCTGGGCCAGCCATATGGAATTGTCTCCAGTGCCACAGCCAATATCTAAAACTCGGCAGCTCAGAATAGGTTTTTTGGTCACAACTTCGACAAGGTTGAAATCGGGCTGGCCGATGTCCCAAGGAGTGTCCCCATATTTGTATCTTTCTCTGTAACGCTCTTCGACTGTCATATCATTACACCTTATAGAAAGGTCGTAAAGTCAACAAAACTCATTTCACAAAAAGAGTTTCTACTCCTTTTCTAACTGCCCATATTATGGATGCTCCATATGATGTTATTCGTAGAAGAATAATACATTTTTTCTCATGCGTAAAGTAGAATGTTAAGATCTTAATGGGAATTAAGGACTTTCAGTTTGTCTCTAGATTGTTATGCTAAATAGTTTTTTTATATCAAAATTGCCGGTTTAACCTGATCAATAATTTCCCCAAACCTTGAAAGGTAGCTTCTTTAATCGCTTTGAGCAAATAGACAAATAGGGGATTAGGATGCAAAAAGTGCTTTTATTTTGCCATTTATTCAAAATTATTTTCACGACATGGCTTATTTCTCCCTGAATCACAATACGATTCACACATGAACGTGTCACCCCTAAAGGGGCTGTTGTCTAAAAGAAAAATCTCTTTTCGCTTTACCCAAAATGTTTTTTATAAGTCTAAAGCCTGCTCCAGGCGATTTCAAAACTCGCCCGATGAAGCTCAAACAGTTAAAATCGCACATCTTCCGCTTCACCAAGACTTATAAATAAAAAAACTTTTGATGACCGTTCTAAGGATTATAAAGTATTATGTAGCTTTTATTCGTATCATCTGGTTGCCGCCTTTTTGGAACTCGTAAGGAACGCTTTCAATAGTGGCCTCAAACTCCTCATGCTTTAACTCACTCATTACAGCTTCAAGGTGTCTCGACTTGATTGCTCCGAGTTCAAGAAGCGGGAATATCCTTACTTCCGATGAGATTCGGCATAGTTCTTTGATTGATTGGATATGGAAGTCATGAGAAAGCTGTTCGCTGTAGAGAAACAGAAAATGAGAACATAATGCAAGCTGAAATTCATTGTTTTTGAATGGAAGGTTGGGCAAGCTGGCTTCAACATAACGCCCTCCCTCTTTCCCCTGCATATAATCAGAGAGGAAGTCATTCATAGCTTTCATGCGAATATGGCCAAGTGTTTTGACAGAGGATATGTGATCCCAGACAAACTCGTGTCTATTTTTTCGAGTCTCAGCTATGATCTGGTCGTATGTTTCACCTATTCGGGTTTCTATTTCGCCAGCGCTGAACTGGTAAATCGGATCACAGGAAACCACTTGCCCGCTTCGCTTTGCTAGAATGCCATTGAAACTGGAGGGACCACCGCCACAATCAAGAATTTGTTTTTTCAGATCTTCTTTCGACAATGCGAACATGGAAACGTATTCATCGAATGAGCGTCCCCAAGGAACTACTTGATTTAAAGTGAATGTCATTGTTGTACACTCAACTACCTGATAAACGTCTGTTAATAAGGGACGAATAGGCAACAAGCCTAGACGGCCCTCTTAATTGATTGATTCAAGTAAGCCGTAACGCAGCAGATTAGCTTTCTTCAATCATCATTGCCTGATCAAATTCTCAACCTTTCCCCTATAGCCCGCGGCTTCTTGAACCATGGATTAGTCCAGAACTCTCGTTCCTTGACTCGAAACTAATCCTTAATTTGTTCGGAAATTTAATATGTTTTATAATTTCTTCACAAACATTAAAGTTTTTACAATTGCAATCAATGAAAACACAGTAACGGGGCCAGCTCACAAAACAGCATGTAAAACTAAATGCTCGTTGATGAGTATTAAAAAATAAATAATACTGATCACAATAATTATATTCCCCCGAAAAAGTGGACACAGGGTTAAGCCGCCATTTTGAAGACCTCGTATTGACAAGGGTTCATATACTGTAAAGCCGAATGACGACGTTGTCTATTATAAAATAATTCGATGTAATCGAACAGGCTAGCTTTTGCCTCT
>JAXHVA010000223.1:0-3840 GCA_034189035.1 Thermodesulfobacteriota bacterium | reverse complement strand
TCCTCTAGGGAAGGGGAAAAAGAAACCTCTCAATTAAAGAAACTAAAACGAGGGTATCTCTGGAGACAGTAGTAAAGGCAGTCTGTCAGGAGTTTGATTGTAGTGCTGATCAAGTTTATAATCAAAGGCCGAAAGAAGAATAAACCGCGGGAGGTGGCCATATTTCTTTCTAGAACATTGAGTGGGTTGTCTTGCAAGGATTTAGGAGATTATATCGGAGGTGTACTTAATCACCATGATGCATAATCGTTAGGTAAGGAGATGACAGTGAATAGACGATTAAAGAGTCAGATAGAGAAAGTCAAACAAGAAAAATTTAATATTTAAGCTGCGACCCGTAATTAATCTCCATAATTAATCCCAAGAGTCTTACTCAACAATATTTCATCACAGCAAATACAAATTTACTTAGAGACAGCCTGGCGCAAACTCCATAGAAACAGAGCGCCGGGTTTTAATAAATACACCGTGTTAACTTGCAAAGACTAACCATCGTAGTTATTCAAAACATGAGTTACAAACTCCCAGTCGCAGAAATAATTGAGAGCATCAATGTAGAGGGTAATATCCGCGCTGCCCTCAGACTTAATAGGATGCAGTCATCACCGCTCCCGCTGGGATATTTTCACAAACCGAACCTGGTAAGCCATTACTGGAGCTGCATTACCTAGTTGAACTAAAACAAGATGTCCTTGTGTTTATTAACTTACAGTAGTCAAGATAGTCCTCTTATTCACTGGAAACAAATATGACTTTATTTCATAAATGGACGCCAAATCAATTGGCATTAGCCTAAGATGATAGTCATGAAAGGCACAAACGAACTTTCACTCCTAAGGACATGATTACTTTCAAATTGGAAGATGTTGGTGTCATTGCTTGTGCAATTGAGGAGGGAGATGATACAATATAGAACAACTTTGTTAAAGATGGCTGTGATTATCAACATTATGAGTTATGTTGGGAAACGATCTCCTCATATGAAGGATATCAGAATGTAGCATACACTGACGGTAAAAACTGGTTATGTCAGAGTAGTTATGAACGCTATATGCTGTCAGAGTTTGGAAAGAAACTCGGAGAAACAAGCTAACACTTTATAAGGTCTCCTGATGTCAAGAGTAAAAGTACCTACCCATTAAAGAAAAAATGATTTTTTTTTTTGCATATCCTATCAACGAACCTTTTTGTTTGTTGACAGCAATTCTGACTTCATTTCGAAGCGGGTGCCGGAAATATGATCCTGCACCAAACACTTATCGAGATTCTACTGCCTGGGATTTCTCTGCGATCCAAAGAGCTTGGTCGTATTTGGGAGACAGACAGTTACAACTTCGCCATACGGAACAGCGATCTAGAAATGTTGTCGTAACCTCATTCCGTCCTGGTCAAAGGTATAGTTGATGAGACATCACCAGTTAGATGCGGGTTTGGATGAGGGGCAGAACCTGTCCAACAAACCAAAAGGTTTATTGAAAAAGAGTAAGGAGCAAGAAGGATCTCTAATCAATGCTCAGGGAATAATGGATTATATTGATCAAATGGCTTCTTGTTCTTTAACATAAAATAAACTGCTCTCTCCAATTTGTGTGGCAGGATGGACAGGGCTTTCCCCTTACCATGTTTATTGGCGAGTCTGACGAGATATTTTTTCCTGGTTCATTGCCTTTAAGGAATAGGACAGTTGCTTCGCTGAAGGCCCATTTGAGATGGATATTACCGATTTTTTTGCCGCTTAAGCCGTACTTTTAATCATTTGACTCCTTTGCACTCTTCACCAATCTGCAGTAGAGAGGCAAAGTCATATATAGTGGGAAAGCGATTGATATTTTCGATCTCATACAGGATGATGAGTCCCAGGATTTTCCCAATGCCATAGATAGACTTGAGCAGGGCGTAGGCGATTGGGCTGTTGATGGTGTGCTATTCGGATAATATCACACTCCATTTTCGTAATGATTGGGTTATGAGCTTGAATGATAGTAAGATAGGTATCGATTTTTTGAACCGAAGGGTCTTTAATAGCGTTCAACAATACCGTTTCTGCTCCTAGGTTTAGTGATAAATCCTAATGGTTTGGGGGAGATTAGTTTTTCGCTTTCTCCCCGTGAATGGCTTTCATGTAGAGGGCATGAGCAAGAACAAAGGGGATGTCGTGCTCGTTACAAAGATCAGCTATCCAATACCAGGTAAACATACATTCCACTACCACGGCAATATCTACTCTGAAAGGTTTTATGACCTCGATGAACACCGCGAATCAGTTCTAATGTTTTGGTGCAATATAACCTCTCCTGCTTCATCGAGGATATAGAGATACATTTTTCTTGCGAGAAGGTCGATTCCATAATAATATTAGTGTTATTTAGTGTAGAATCTCATCTGATTTCCTTCTTAAATATTAGGTTATGGTCCTGTGTTGAAACTCATAATACAATAGCTTAGGAGGAGGCCTTAAATATTATCACTGCTCTTTCAGCGGAGCAAAAAAAATGCGCCTGCTGAGGAGCCCGTTCGAACTGAGGTAATATAGATATAGATACCGAGGGATCGGTAGCGATCTTATCGATATCCAGTTGACCCTTGCTTTGAGTAATAGATCGAGATTGAAAAATAACAAGGAGGTAATGATTATGAATCGTTTGTGTGGGATTAAACTTGCAGGATTCATATTTATTCTGGCTTTAGCAGGGGGGCTGTTTCAAGAGCGTGCTTGTATTGCTGCAGTCAAGGACGCCGAATCCGCCTCTCACGCGGATACGGCAGCGACACAGACCGTGGTGAATACCTATGAATATCCGGGAGTCAAGATTGTCCAGTTTAACCTCCCAGTGCTTTCGCACTATTCCTACGCTGTTGTGAGCGATAAGGACGCCCTTATTGTTGATCCGGACCGTGACATCCAGGTCTATCTTGAGACTGCAAAGAAAGAGGGATGGACGATCAAAGGGGTGTTCCTGACGCATTCACACGCCGATTTCGTGGCTGGTCACAGCGAATTCGCTAGGTCCGTGGGCTGTCCCATCTATCAGAATCGGGACAGCGGTGCACTGTACAAGATCAAAGTGCTTTCCGATGGGCAGCAAATTCCCTGGGGCGAGGCAACACTTCAATTCCTGAGCACTCCCAGCCACACACCTGACGGCATGTGCATGCTTGTCTATGGTAATGACAGTAAGACTGTTCCAAAAGTGATCCTGACCGGGGATACGCTCTTTGTCGGTTCCATTGGTCGGCCGGATCTGATGGGGGGAACCATTGCGGCGGCAACCCTTGCGGGGATGAGCTATGACACCTGGACGAACAAGCTTTCCAAGCTCAATGACAGTATCGTGGTTCTGCCTGCGCACGGGGCCGGCTCCCTTTGCGGGGCCCACCTGAGTGACGAGCCGTCCAGCACCATCGGCTCGGAACGAATTAACAACCCCTATCTTCAATACAAGGGTAAAAACGATTTCATCACTGCTGTCCTGGAAGGGTTGCCCGAAGCACCGCAGTACTTCAAACACAACGCGAAGATGAACCGGGAAGGCCCCCCTTTAGTGGGTTGGAATACGGCGCTAGCGAAAACCCCTACCCTCGACGCCACTCTTTCGGACCTGGGCAAGTATTACATTGTCGACTTGCGCGATGCCGAGAGTTATGCAGCCGGGCATATCCCGAACTCGGTCAACATAGGGCTAAGGGGACGTTTGGAGACATGGGTGGGGACCATGGTACCCTGGGGCAGTAACCTGATCCTGTGCGGCAGCACCGAGGAAATGAAGGAGGCGGTATTCCGTCTGAACAGGGTGGGCTATTCCGTGCGTGGAAACGTGTCCTTCGACCAATGGACCAGAG
>JAXHVA010000222.1:0-3871 GCA_034189035.1 Thermodesulfobacteriota bacterium | reverse complement strand
GATTACAGATGGCCATATTGAGGGCATTCAGAGTTAATTCCTGAGTCATCCTATTATACTCTTGTTTCAGAAGGTTCGGAGCAACAGGAAACTTATGTTTTGAGTCTGTAGTAGCCTTAAATACTATAGCATACCTTCTTTTTTCATGACTCTGGCGACCCTGTTTTGACTGCATGAGAAGCCTTTATCATTAAGTTCCTCATGTATTCTGGGAAATCCATAAACCTTTTTTGAATTTATCCATATGGATCACCTTTATCTATCAGGCCTACTTTGTATCTCCCTTTGTTTTCTGATATGAATGTATATTTCATTTCCGATCCTCCGCAAAGTAGACCAGGGCTTTTTTTATTATATCGCGTTCTTCCTGTACCTTCTTTAACTCTTGTTTCAACCTGTGGATCTCTTCATCCTTGGATTTAAATGTTGAATCATATTTCTTCCTCTTTTTACTCATGGATCACTCCTTTCCCTCTTTTATTTACTTGAGGCTCTTATGAGTGTCCACTAAAACGGGTTATGAATATATGCAGTTCGAGTAGAAAAGGTGGCTGGAGAATATCATCATCTCTTTCTCACCCATTCGAAGCGACCGGTTTTATATGATAGAAATATCCCAGGCCAGGGGATGCTAGAAGCTCGAACATCTCGTTCTCGATGTCAGGGGGACAATTGCCTGGGAAAGTCATTGAGAAAATATAAATGCTGATAAACCGTGTTTCCTAAAAAACAAAATGATAATAATCTAGATAGCAGATTCATAATACCCAATTTGAAGGGATAGCTTCCCAGTTTGGATCGGTTATCCACAACGAAGACACCTCCCTGAACATTTCTCTTTGAAATGTCGTCATTTGAGTGTTTTATAAGAATAGTGATGTTCTCTATAGCAGCTATAAGAAAATTCTGCATCTCCATACGCCTATAATCTTCGCCATCTCTCCCATTATAAATCATATCCCGCAGACCTCGCAAAGGACCGCTCTGAAAGATGCTGACGAGATTTTAGGATCTTCCCAGCCGGACTGGTAAAGATATCATTGTCAGATTATAGACAAAGGCCTCTTTTGAGAAAATGCCTTTGCAAGGGTCTGAATTCCTATCTGTCTCCTCTATGGAAGGAATAAGGGCTTTTTGTATAAGTGCCTTTTTTGGGATTGTCTGTCTACTACAGAATTATTGGAAGCACCTGCATCTATAAGGCTGGTGTCTACAAAGAGTTTTTCAGCATCAACTAGACCAGCTTCAACATGATCCTATCCTATACGCTCAAAGAATGTCTTAAAATCCTACTCCTCCCCATCGGTATCTGGCTTTACTTAATGCACTGTGGTTCGGAATATCATATTCCTGATCATAACCCAAAAACCAAAGCCAGTCAAAACGCTATGGAATAGTAAGCATGAGTTCTCGCTTAGACCTCACATTATAGAGTACCAACAGAAGCATCATTTTGATGATAATTGGGGGAGGAACTGATGCATTACCGTTTACCCCATATTTATCTTTAACTTAATTAATGCCTAAAACCAAAGTCGACCTTTTGTGAAATTTTTCATAAGATGTGGTCTTTCTGTATATGTTTTTCCAAGTGGAATCCTGCAACAAAAAGCTAGTGCTATTGTGGAGGGTAATACCTCCCTGATGACACAACTCTTATATGTTCTGTTTTCCATTATTCATATACCCATTATAGTTTATTTGCAAGCTCTATCTGATATTTGGGCAATAGCCCGTCAACGGGTTACCTCATTGTTCACCTATATCGTATTTCGTTTCAATCATAGAGCTGATTAAAAAACGACTGTATTTTCTATCTATTGCTAAGCCTAGCTTTTATTGTAGAATACTTGTAGATTGCCCCAAGTGCGCCAAACGCATCTTCCCATCTTGAGTATACAGGGAATCCAGCTTTTCCAAGTTGACCAACAAATTCGGACTTGATTGCAAGTTTCTGACTGTAAACCCATAGAGCCATTGGCTTGGATGTTTTCTTCAGAAGGTCAGTGAATATTTGGAGGAACCCCATTCCCAGGCCTATGAACGTAACTATGGCAATGCAATCGACGTTTTTATCGTTTGCTATGACTTCGAGCACCTCGGAATACGCTGGCTCAAAATTGTCAATCATAGGCAATGCAGGACCAAGGTCTGTGGGATTCTTCGATAACGAAGGGAATATCTTTCTTAGCCTTTCTTTGGTCTCTGATGTATAATCGGCCAAGGTCAATCCTGATTTCACTGCTGCGTCCACTCCCATCACTCCAAAGCCCCCAGTATAAGTAACGATAGCAACTCTGTTGCCTGATGTGAGGGATGTTTTGCCGGCAAACATTCTAGAGAACTCGAGAAGCTCAACATGGTTGTTTACTCGGATGATGCCTGCCTGTTTCATAGCAGCATCATAGAGTCTGTCCTCTCCTGCCAATGAACCGGTGTGTGAAGCCAAAGCATCTGTACTCTCCTTGGTTCTGCCGGCTTTGAGAACAAGCACTGGTTTCTTGACAACTGTTTCCTTTGCCTTTTCAATAAAACGCCTCCCGTCCTTGACATCTTCTAAGTGCATGGCAATTACTTTAGTGTTTATGTCATTTTTGAGGTATTCCAATATGTCGGCTTCGTCTACATCGCACTTATTACCAACAGCACAAATCTTGCTAATCCCATAATGCATATCCTCAAGCGGCAATGCCTGAGCGCCAATCAAACCCGTTTGCCCGCAAAGGGCAATAGAACCTGGATAAATATTATCATACTCCAGCAAATACGGATTAGTCATTAGGCCATTGTCTGTATTGACTAAACCGACGGTATTGGGTCCTATGAGACGCATGCTGACACGCTTTGCAATATCAGCTATTTCTTTTTGAAGCTTCGCACCTTCTTCATCTTTCTCCGCAAAGCCATCCGATACAATGATGCCTGCCCTTACCTTCTTTTCAGCACATTCCTCAATGATTCTGGGAAATGCCCGGTAGGATGTTATGATAATGGCCAAGTCTATGCTTCCTGGAACTTCCCCTATTGTTGGGTATGCTTTTACCCCCAAGACAGTATCACATTTGGGATTGATGGGATAGATCTTACCAGAAAACCCATATTTCTGTAAATGTTTCACTACCACATACCCCCCAAACCAGGATTCTCTGAGCGAGCCGATTACAGCAACACTCTCCGGTTCAAACAAACAGGCAATATTGGCGGATGATTCAGAATACTCATCGGTTTGTTCCATTTTCGAACTCCTTTCGTTTTTATTTATAAGCAAGCTCTACCGCTACTTTAATTGATTTTGTCTATAATGTGTCTGCCAGGTGCTGGAATATTAAAGAAGTACTTCATGAATTACCAATTTGGACGGTATCATATGCACTGTAAGATGTAAATGAGAAAAATAAAGAATAAAATGACGAATAAAAGCATTTACAATCCCCATAAATATTGATAGGGCTAATAACAATGGGCACAGTGCAACTCCAACGGTGTTTTATTTATCATCTCGCTGCAGATCGAACGCTCCTACTTTATCTTCGGCAACTCATACAACCCGAACTTCTCTTTTACAAAAGGCGAGACAATGGATAAAAACCATATGCGTTATATGTAACAGAGCTGCACTTTCTCAATAGGAAATAAAAGAGACAGGCAAATCATGTTTGCTTGGCTTCTTAATCATTGGAAACTATTTTCATATTGTGGTAAGGATTCACACATGACAAAAACATTCAGATGACGAAATACGAAGACAATTTGAGTTAAACAGCGATTTTCGCACCGCTACTGAATGAATAGTTCGCCGAAATCCTGTTCTAGTCAATACAACAATAATGAATTAAAAAACAAGCAGTTAGCAACGCCTACATCGTTCAAG
>JAXHVA010000221.1:0-3914 GCA_034189035.1 Thermodesulfobacteriota bacterium | reverse complement strand
AACCATAGGGCCGTTTGTCAACGGTAACATATTTTAAGACGGATGCTATTTATGCTCTTTATTCTTTTTCCGATCTACAGGAGGAGCTTTTTCTTGACAACTCGAGGCCATATAGAGGTTAAGTGGTTTTCTATTAAAAATCATTAGATATGCCCTTAGTTATTGAGCGTAGAAGTATATAATAAATGTTTGTTTTTATCAATTTTATAATTTATTTGGGTTTAAAAGTGAAAGCACTTAGCAAATAAAAGTAAAAGCTGAATTATTTAATTATTCTGGGTTAAGGGATATTAGCCTACTTTGTCTCTTTGAAGCGTTACTGGATAAAATAGTTTATTTATTCAGAAGCATCATAGTTTCTTCTAACGTGAAGTAAGAAAAGAGCAGGATCATTGCTGAACCTGCTCATAATATTAAAATATATGTTATGGTTTAAACTTACCAAACCCAGGCCCGATTGGACTTATATATTGTAATCTATGCAATTTAGCACAATGGTCACTTTCCACTTCTTGGATAATAGCAAATTGTCCCCAGATTACATCTCCGATTTCCGTCCCATCCATTGAGTACCAAACCCCATCTACTACCTCCGCGTCAGCCGGCGCAGCCACAATTTTGACAAAAGCTTCGTATTTACATTCTGTACTATCATCGTCATTATATGTACCTTTTTCATGATATGTAAGCCATGCACCGGAACCAATGTATGAATCAAATCCATAATGTCTATCAAGTAAGCCATCATCATCACAATCTTTATTGCTCAACCATAAATCATTCCACTTCATGCTTAATTTAATGTCCTTATAATCTTTGCACAATACAGCATCTCTATATGCATCGCAATAATAACCATTAAATAAATGAGCCTGATAATTATAGCCCCATTCATCAAATCCAATAACAACAGGCTTTCCATCAGACCTTAATATGGTTCCGTCTTGGATCTTGGCACATTCGTAGAAGATGTTGCCGGCCATATTGGCTCCATCATTGTCTCTATTTCTATTATTTTTACCTGCCATAAGTTGAGTTGAAAAAAAAAGAATTAAAGCGAAACAACCTAAAACCGTAATAATTTTTTTCATGATATTTCTCCTATAAAACACTAATTTAAAAACTTTAAAACACATAACAACACTTTGAAAAATGATAAAATTGATAAAGGGCTTACCTCCTTTGAAATAATAATTGAGGATCATCTCCGAATTAGTTGATAAAAATATAGGGGAAATATAGTCAAAACAACGGGGTCAGGTCTTAGGCGGAAAACAACGGGGTCAGGTCTTCATTCTTGACGAGTTTAATTTATTTTTCAATCTTTGCGATTTTTCTTTCAAGCTTTTTGTCATTTTTTATTTTATGTTTAACACGTCTGCATGCCTGGGACACGCCGGATTCTCCAATACTGAAATAGATGCCAATAATTTTCAGTTTTTCACCAGCATATCTCTGACAAAGAAACATTTTAATATTTCGGCCCAAAACCACTTCTTTCCCGAAAACGGATTCCACTTCACCGAATATATCTTTCAGGGATGCCTTATCAATCAATTCTTTTAAAGCCGGAAGATCTTTATCAGGGTTTTTATCCGATAAAAAGTTATCCATTTTCGCCCTGACTGGGTTTAAATGAATATATCGTGAAAGCTCTTTTGCGTATTCATCAATATCAACGAGTATCGCTTTGTAACGCCCCTGAAACAAATACCGGATTGTCCTCGTTTCACATTAAAATAAGTTATTTATGCACCGTTAATATGCTGCATGATTTGAGGCAGATTTCCGGAAGGCGTTTCAAGTAACAGATGATAATGGGTGTCCATCAAACAGAACTCATGAATAACTGTATTATATTTTTGTGTAGCCGATTCAAAATAATCAAGAAACTTTTGCCTATCACGCTTGCTCTTGAATATAACTTTCCGTTCATTACCATGGGAAGTCACATGATAAAAGGCGATAGGATAGGTTATTTTCAAGGGACGAGCCATTATAGATCCTTTTTATATGCTGATAATTTGATAATGAATCTTATGGTCTTTTACCATGTTATTTGTCAAGAATGAAGACCTGACCCCTATGCTTCCTTCTTCAACCCCAGGCCAATATCTTCAAAGCTAAGCTCAGGGATACTATCAAAAAGGCTCAACTCTTCGATAAAATGAACCCTTCCGTGTGGAAGCAACAATGGGTTCCAGGCAGTAGGAAAAGGGCACAACTACCTGCGCTACCTTTAAAGGTATGTATTTCGTGTGGCCATCTCTATTAACCGCATCAAAAGCATTGAAAACGGTATCATTAAATTTCTATGTAAAGATCGCCAGAAAAAAATATGGAAAACCATGACCCTTGACGCCATGGAATTTATCCGAAGATTCCTTCAGCATATCCTGCCAAAAGGATTTTATGAATCAATTATTTAGTCTACAAAAGAGACTCAAAAAATTAAGGGTATACTCTTTTATAATACCCGTGTGCCAAAATGCTGATTCTTTACCATTTTAACCAACAATTTCTTACTACAATGTATGGCTTGATTTTAGCTTGATGCTCGCTTTATAACTTTTTTGTGAATCTTTCCCCTGATCCGCCCTTCAAGCCCATCCTAAAATAACGACCTTTTCTCCTATAACCTGCGGCTTCTTGAACCAAGGATTAGTCTCGAACTTTCGTTCTTCGACTCGGAACTAATCCTTTATTTGTTATAAACATTTTATATTTCTTACCTTAAGTAAGCGGACGGTTTTTTTTGATATTGCCACTCATAGAGGGAGTATATCAAAAAACTTTTGTCCACTTACTTAAGCTGTTTCAATTCTTTGTACGCAAACGATTCACCAATAGATCATCCTTAATGATCTGATCTTTCATTTGTAATAATTCATTAATATCCCAGTTGCTACTCAAGTAACGACCTTTGGCCCAATCAGCTTTCCCCGAACAAAGCCAAACTAAAAATCCTGCGGCCAGTTCCGGTTTGTCCACTAGATGAGGATGCATTTCCTCAGGCATGTTCTTGGCTAGAGCCGTAGGCACCCCTCCCGGATGGATGGCAAAGCATTTTATGCCGTCTTCGCCATGATCAATATTTATGAATTCGCAAAGACGATTGATCGCGTGCTTGGACACTTGATAATCAGATGCTCCTGGCATTAGCAACTGAGCGCCGATAGATGAAATGAGGATCAAATGACCACCTGTCGATCCTTTGGTAGAGTGCTTACGCGCGGATTCGATAAGATGGGGGATGGCATAGCGGACAACATAATATGTACCTTTCAGATTTACTTCCCATGATCTCCACCAACTGGAAATGTCGGATTCGCCAATTTTCGTCCATTTATCAAGATAACCTGCATTGGCATCCGCGACATCAATGCTAGCGAATTTCGTTACACAATCTTCAATAGCTGCTTTGACTTGGCCTGGATCAGTTACGTCACAAACCATATATGCGCATCGCGTCTCCGAGTTCGCATCTCTTATTTTCGTTATTGTTTCTTCAAGCGCCTTTTTTGACCTTGCAGTGATATAGACTGCTCCCGCTCCTGCCTGAGCAAAGGCTACTGCAGTTGCCTGCCCAATGCCTCGCGACGCACCTGACAAAAAAATAGTTTTGCCCGAAGCACTTCCCTTCAATGTAGTTTTGGGATCAATATCCGAGTATTGCGAGTGATGTTCCTTAAGATTGAGAAACTGTGTTTCAATAGAAGACATGAGTTTATTCTCCTTTATAATGAGTCTGTAGAAAAAGCTCTTTTCCAGGAGATTTCATGTACCGTTCCAGTTTTTTTTGAAAAACCAGACAGGACGGTTCTCTTTCTCAGACTCTTTTCATGTTTTTTATCTTCCTTGAGTTATTTTTGAATCCTTTTTTATCTAATTTAAGGGCTATTATCTTGTTTTTC
>JAXHVA010000220.1:0-3967 GCA_034189035.1 Thermodesulfobacteriota bacterium | reverse complement strand
GACCGGCACCGGGGGCCGCACAAGCAAACGCAGTTTGATTGTGCGGTTCACGGTGTCCGGTCAAGTACCTTGTTCTGGCGCGCGGAGCGCGACGGAACAAGGTACTTGACGGAGTCAGCACCGCGATTCTCGGCGACGCGCAGCGTCGCCGAGAACAAGGCACTCACACAATAATTGCTGGTTTTAAGAATGCGGAACCAAGGTTAAAAGAAGAATTAATAAATGAGAGTTATTTGTCTTTAGATATGGCCGAACTGCTGACGGATATGGAAGTAATAATAGATAACAAGGCTAATTCAGCTGGCGCAAAAAGCGGCGCGGCTGATTAGCAGCGTTATATGTGGTAAAGATGGAAACTGAATACAATCTATATGAATCATCCATAAGAAAAGGAAGTTACTTCAATAAAATGTTAGATTGTGGCAGGGAACACAACTGGTGGCTTGAACTCGCACTCAAGTATCTTCCTAAAGAGATATTTGAGAAACACAAAGAAAGCTTTTTATTTACATCAACTGCAAATAGAGATGCTTGTCGCGTGGCGAGACATTACTGTCAATCCCGAGAAATAATCCTTATCTCGGAACGGATTCTGCCAGGGCAAAAAGTAAGAGATGAAACAGATCCCAAGGCTAGGTATTTCATTTATGTCGTTCTACATGAAGTGGCTCATGCAATAAAAAAACATAAATCACCAATATTTGATAATCTCTCAAAAGAAGAGTGTGATGCTCAAGAAGAAGAGGCAGACAAACTAGTTTTATTATGGTTTAATGATCATATAGAAAAAAGAAATAATAAATACCTACTTCCAATTACAAAAGAAGAAATTACAGCCGCACAAAACAAGAATCAAGAATTGATGAAAAATCTAAAAACTGGCATATAACAATGCAATCAAGGTGATTGGCTGGTTTTTCTTGCCGATTGAAAATCAGCAATATCAATGGTCTTCATATTTTATCGGCCATCGGCGCTATTAACCCGCCAACTCCTTATCGCAGGCGTTGTACATTTAGAAACATCTTAAATAACGCTAATGACTATAAACAATAATCAAAAAGGATTTGGGTATGTCTAGTAAATACATGAAAGCAGATGTATCAGGCGTTGGTAAGTTAATTTCCGAAAGAGGAAACTTCAGAGTACCAGATCATCAAAGAGAATATGCTTGGCCAGCTGGTGCAGTTGAACAGTTCTTAGAGGATATAGACACTGCAGTAAAGAATAATGAACCAGACTATTTTGTGGGTTTGATTGTACTTGTTGAACCAGAAAGTGATGGTGCGTGGGAGATCCTTGATGGGCAACAAAGGCTTGCCACTACAACCATGATTTACTCTGCGATTAGGAGTTGGCTAAAAGAAAATGGCTTCGAAAAAGATGCTCAAAAAGTACAAGAGAATTATATAGGCATTTCAGAACTTGGTGAAGAAAAAGATAGGCCTAGAATTGCGTTAAATGTTAGAGACCGGGAAATATTTGAAACTGCTGTAGCAAACCAAGTTAGTGATGACCATTTAGAATCTCAAAAAAAAAATCTGGCCGAAATTCCTCTAAAAGAAAATTAATTGAAGCGACTATCACATGCAGAAAATATATTTCAGATTTGGCAAAAAAAGCTGGCGATGATCAAAACGAACAGGCAAAAAAGTTATTTTCATTAGCTAATTACCTAAGAGATAAAGTTCACATTGCCTTTATGGATGTTGCTTCATCTGGTAATGCTTACGTAATTTTTGAGTCATTAAATGATAGGGAAATTGATCTATCAGTATTAGATCTTGTTAAAAATTACATATTTGGAAAATCCGGAAATGATTTAGAAAAAGCTCAATTTAATTGGTTAAAAATGACAACAGTGCTTGGTGATAGAAAGGCTGATGATTTTCTTAAAGTTTTTTGGACATCAAGATACGGTAGAGTTCAGCGTGGTGCTTTGTTTAATAAAATAAAAGGAAAATATCATAATAAATCAAGTGCTATCAAATTATCAAAAGAACTCTGTGATGCTATTGACCTCTATGCTGCTTTAGATTCTCATGATAGCGATATTTGGGCTGAACACTCAGAAACTTCTCGTGATTGTATAAAAGTACTTACTCTACTAGCTGGCACACAGGTTAGGCCAGTAATTTTGTCAGCATTGTCTAAACTGACACCACCGAAAATGGAACGTTTATTATTTTGGCTTGTTACCCTTATTGTCAGGTATCAAACTGTTGGAGGAGGACGTACTGGTAGACTAGAACAACAATGCACATCAACAGCTCCTAAAATATTTTCTGGTGAATTAAATACACCGCAAAAGATCTGGGACAATCTTAAACCTATCGTGCCAAAAGATGATGAATTTTTAAACGATTTTAAAAACTATTCGGAGGCCACGGCAGCAAAGGCTAGATACATTATTAGTCAACTTGAAATAATTAAATGGCATGAAGAAAATCCAGGCAAAGAAATTGAAAAAATACCATGTTCAGATCCAAGCATATTAAATCTTGAGCATATACTTCCTAAGAACCCATCAAACGCTTGGAACAGTCTGCTTACCGAAGACAAAACAATTATTCAGGATTGTTTGAATAATATAGGAAATTTATGTCTCCTAAGTTCAAAGGCAAATAAACAAATTGGATCATCTTCGTTTTCCGTAAAATCTGAAAAGATTTTCAAAAAATCAGATCTTATTACTACTCGTGATATTGCTATTAATTTTGAAACTTGGTCAAGAAATACTATAGAAACAAGAGCAAAAGCACTAGCAAAACTTGCAGTAAAAGCATGGCCAATCGAATAAAAAATGTACAACAATCCAATAAACGCAGACCGTGCGATAAAACGCCGCCCGGCTGGTTATCGGGCACGTTATGTGATTCGTGGATTGCTCATCTTTCTTATTTTGGGGAAAAGCAATATTTATGATATACAACCTAAATGAAGGGGATTTGGATAAATATGTGTATCGAATTATTCCTTTAGATAGGTTTTTTGAGCTATTCGAGACAAAGAGAAATGTTTTAGTTAAGCCTTTATTATGGGATGACCCATATGAAAACTTTATCTTAAGATCTAAGGTTAAGCTGAAATCTGGAGAAGTGGTCCAGTATAATTACCATGACAGGATTTACGGTCAGTGCTGGACTCTTCAAGCAAGCTCAGATGCTATATGGCGTATCTATTCTCCTAAAAAGAATGGAATAAGAATTAGAACAACTATTCGTAGTTTGATTGAAAGCCTATCTCTCCACCACGCAGATTTAACCGACACTAAATGTGGTATTGGAAAAGTTGAGTATAAAAGTGAAAAGGAGCTATTAAGAATAGCCAACAGCACCTTTGATGATAGTGGAATATTAGTATCTAACATATTTAAAAGTTTGCTCGGCAAACGTAAAGCATTTTCACACGAAAAAGAAGTTCGTTTGCTTTATGTTGATATGGATGATGAGTTTCCAAAAGAAGATTTATATAGTTACGAGATTGATCCTCACAATCTTGTTGACCAAATTATGATCGATCCTAGGGTAACCTACACGGATTTTAAGAATATTAAAGATAAAATAAAGCGTGTCACAGGTTTTGAGGGTAGCATTCTTAGGTCTCTTTTGTATTCATTTAAGAATGACTTAGTTTTAGATGTTACAGATGACCTTGCTAAGTATAGGAGCACATAACAAATTGCTGAACAGGGACCCAGCTACGCTCCACAGTTTGTGGTTCGCTGTCGCTCACTTTACCACAAACTGGTTCCACTCCGCTGGGCTCGTTAGCAAAGCGTTGAACAGACCCACTAGCGCGGGGGAAGGTAATAGAAAGGCCACGACAACAGCGATATAAGGACTTAATGGAAGCGACAATACAGAAGATATTCGACACAGGATACGACGCTTATCAAGAGAGCCGACGACTTCCAAAGCATGTAAGAGATGCTGCCCACTCCATCAAGGTATGCCGTACCGCGGTA
>JAXHVA010000022.1:0-50580 GCA_034189035.1 Thermodesulfobacteriota bacterium | reverse complement strand
GATCGCAGGGAAATCCCAGGCAGTAGAATCTCGATAAGTGTTTGGTGAAGGATCAGATTTCCGGCACCCGCTTCGAAATAAAGTCAGAATCGCTGTCAACAAGCAAAAAGGTTCGTTGATAGAATATGCTAAAAAAAAAAACACTGTTTCGTTAATGGGTACTTTTACTCTTGACAGCTGGAGGCCTTATAAAAGTGTTATCCTTGACAAAATTGAGCGTAGGGCATAATAATCCACACTGGGGACATAAGGAATCGATAACCGCCCAGTCCTTACTGCGCCCTTTAGCCGCGTAATGTGTCCTATAGTGATTGTATATCGCCTTTGTTGGGCACACCTGCAAGAATACCCCACAGGAATGGCAGATAGATTCTTCCCTTTTTTCGTTACGATTCACTCCGATAAGGGCATGATGACTTCTGTTTTGAAAATTCAGCACATAGGACCCGGATATCTCCTGGCATGCCCTGATACACCTTCCGCAGAGGACACATCGACTATGGTCTATGCTGACATATTCACTTTTCACATCAACGGGAAATTCATCATATGAAGAGGGCACAGTGAGGTGATCCATCTTAAGCTCATAAGCGAGGTTCTTGAGTTCACAATCGCCACTTTGAGCACAGAACATACAGTAATGGTTTCTCTTGGCAAACAGGAACTCAAAGATGGTCCGCCTGGCTTCAATGATCCGATCGTTAGATGTAACCACCTCCATCCTTTCTCGAACAGGCATGGCACAGCTGGCAGCCAGCCTGGAAGATCCATCGACCTCTACTATGCAAATCCGAAACCCTATGCAAGTAGAGAGGGAAGAATAGTGGCAGAGGGTGGAAATGCGAATGCCGTTTTGCTCAGCTGCATCGAGTATTGTTGCACCTTCTTCTAGCACTATCTCTCTTTCGTCAATCTTCAGGTTTGCCTTCTTCTCCATTGGATATCCTCTAAAATTTTACAAAGTTTCAATATCGCATCGCAGACACCGACATGCCTCATCCATAGCAATTTTCCTGGAGAACCCAATTTCTACTCCCTTTAATCCTTTCTGTCACCAGAGCCTCTGGAATAGAAGCCCTTTGCATCTCTGTGGTCTCTTCATCAATTACTATGGGAATCTCTATCTCTTCCTCAAGTTGTGACATATATGGAGGCTCTGAATAAAATTTCCGAATTGCAGCATCGATCTCATCGGCAGCATTATGACCTGCCGCTATTGCTCCTACCACCTTATCTGGTCCTGTGACCGCATCTCCTCCCGTAAAGATCATTGAATCACTGAGGTATGTTCGAGTACCTGTCTTTATCTCCAGGAGCCCCCCTCTTAGAAATGTTGGGCTCACCATCTTCGACAGGGAAGGGGAAAACGGGCTGCTGGCTAATCGCAATAAGTATCTGATCCACCTCCTAAGAAAACTCTGCCCCTGGTATAAGCATAGGTCTTCTTCGCCCACTGGAATCAAATTCACCGAGGGACATCCTCTGACAGATGAGCCTTTAAAGATGGCCATTATCACCTGAAAATCTGATTGAGGCTATAAGATATTCGATCTTCACTCCTTCCTCTTCCGCGGCCCGTATCTCTTCCTCATGGGCAGGCATGTCCCGACAGAGCATCCTATAAAGTATGGTGATCTCTTTTGCACCAAGCCTCAGTGCACAGCGTGAGGCATCAACAGCCGAATTGCCTCCACCGATGACCGCCACACGCTCCTCAACCTTTGACTTTTTTCCCAGGTTAAGTTCCCGAAGGAACTCAACAGCTCCACAAGCATCTTCAATCTCTTCGCCATCCACACCGACCTGGATGCTTCGATGAGCCCCAACAGCCAGATAGATTGCATCGAACTCCTTTTTGACTTGATAGCAAGGGGCATCCCTGCCCACTTTTGTATTGCACCGGAGCTCCACACCAAGGGCAATGATATCTTCTATTTCAGCTTTCAGGATATCTCGTGGAAGCCGATATTCTGGACTCCCGTATTGGAGCATGCCTCCAGCCTCTGGAAGCTCTTCAAAAATGACCACAGCACAACCCCTAGGGGTAAGATCTTTAGCAACGGTCATTCCAGAAGGGCCGGTACCAATGACTGAAACCCTTCCTTTTCTGATTAAAAGTACCCTCTTTACAAGAGGCATCTTGGTATTATCTGCAATGAACCGCTTCAGGTACTTTATATTCAGGCTCATCCAGGGTAGATCGCCTGCATTTGAATTCGCACTTATGGTCGCACACTCTGCTACATATGCCGATGAATTGATTGGTTCTGAGAAGGATCCTATACCCATCGTCGAGACGATCCGCGGGATCAATGTTATATAGTCCGAGGCATCCATTCCTATAGGGCAGGTGGGCTGGCATGAAAACTTGAAAAAGGCCTGACACTCCGCGGCAGGAAAACGTTCTTGCGAATATGGGCATCGTATTCGTTTCGAAAGTAGCGGAGAGTGGAAAGGCAGGGTTGGGAGCGGTCTGGCCAAGACCGCACAGGGCTGTATTCTGAACGATGAAAAAACATCGCTCAAGGGGCTGGCTCTATATCTCCCCCATTGCCCTTGCACTCGCAGATCCTGGTTAATATCTCCAGCATTTTTTTTGTGCCCACCCGACAGACAGGGTGTACACTTGCCTCAGGATTCTTCCTGACAGAACTCCATGAAGAATCTGACCACATCAACCACACTCTTATCATCGTTCGTAATGATCATAACGACAAAGTCAACAATTGCCCCCAGTTCGGTAATAGATTTATAATCTAAAGGTTTATTTAAGTGCTGGCTGGATATACATCCTCAAGATGGACCTCCTAGCGGAACAGCCTTACACTTTTTCCCTTCAGACGTCATGAATGATATTGTCTATAGATATCACCATGGGCACTTCCACAAGGCCTAGATTATTCATATCTCCTGTAGGTGCAAAGACCTTTGTCCCTTTACTCTCAGGAATGCCAATATCAGCATACCGCTTTCCTCCGTTCAGGATGATTTGGGTTATGCTGGTCAGTTTCTCTACATTTATTTAAAACCGTTGGTTTTTTCAACAGACTCTGTATGGCAGGTAAGGGGGAGGGGCATTCCCCCTCTTCCCCTATATAGAGGTCATAAGCACTGTCTCCTCATCACAAATAAAGGCCCCGGCTCCACGGTAAACCTCAAAGTCAAAATCAAAACCTGATCTAAGAATATCCTTTCCAAGAAGCCCGTATCCCTTGCCTGCTCAATTGCGATGTTCAGTCTCCTCACGGCCAAAGGATATCTTGCACGGCAGTATAAATCCCTCCCCTTAAAGTTCGAGTTAGAGGCGGTAGTCCGAATTGATAGTGCTATATGAGCTTTCTTATCCGAATAGCGTTCAAGATTATCTCTATGGTTTCTTCAATGCTATTCCGTTTTACATTAATTATCAGGTCAAAATTGTTTTGATCTGACACTGGTTTAAGAGCAAATCTCTCCACAAAGGCTTCTCTCTCCTTATCCATCCTTTTGACTAATGCCTCGGCTTCTTTTCTTGAAGAGACATCTCTTGTTTGTCCTACAATTTGTACTCGGAAATCAAAGGGAGCAATAAGTCTTACATGAAATCCTTTTTCTATATCTTTACCTATTATACAACCACCCCGGCCCATAATAATAGCATGCCCCTTCTGGGCAAGACCACAAATCGTTTTTGCCAGCATTTTGAAAGCCGTGTATTCGGTTGGTCGATCCAGGAGCATGACATCAACAAGCTGGCCTATCTGAGATCTTTGTTTTTCGTTTAAGGAGTTAATCAACTCCTCCGAGAGGTTGTGTTCACTTGCTACCTTCTCTACTAAAGCCCGATCAAAAACCATCCAGGGAAATTTCTTGTCACATATTTCGTTCAATCTGCTTTGAAGACCCTCAGCGATAGGGTAGCCCATACAGCCATACTCTCTGGAAATAGTAACGAAAGGCAATTTCGTCGCCTTTTCCATTTCACTCCAGGTCGTCAGTGCTCTTTGTTTGATTTGAAATTTCAAATTGTCTTCGATTATTCGGTTAATCTTGTATGGATAGTACTTCATGAGAACCCCCCTTTCATTTAAAAATACTTCCAAGCGATTTGTTTTCACTCAAAATTTGTGGACTTTTCAAAGACTGCATATTATTTAATATTTCTTTTCAACTTCTGCTACGTGACTCATTTCCAATACAGTTTCAAAACCCTCTGATTCACCGGTTAATCCTATTATTTTTGATGAAATTCTTCAGATTTGCATGAAGTTAATTAACAATTACAGTTAATTCCTTCTTTATTGCACGAAATGTGCCATTGAATTGTGTTTCGCTTAAATTGTACAAAGTAATTATTGATTTTACTAAGAAAAGGGTCGGTTGTCGATCATAAAAAAAGACGAGATGATTAAATTGAATCGAAATAATGCTATTCTATTAATTATAATTAAAATAAAATTCCTTTTGTTCTGAGTGGACTCAATATTCATTTTCATTATTTTATTTGGTTATTGACGGCAATGTATTTGCCAGATATTTAAGGCTCCTGCTATTTTAGAAAAATCCCGAAAAACTTTTTGCAAAAATTCGAAGCAAAAGGAAGAAATACCTACACGTGAATAACTTGGAATTCCGTTGTGTTTTATTAGTGAATTATGCTATATATTATATATTACCCTTCTATAATAGAGCGTTAAAAGAAAGGGGCTCAAGAGAATTTCCGATTAATAAAAACATTTAGAGATCTTGACGAAAGTTTACCGTTTTCCTCTGTGTAAATGGCTATGCTATTGAATTATGGGTTGCTATTTTTTTCTGGAGGTATTTGTAAAAGTGAGAATATATTTTAAGAAAATGAGCAACCGACTGATATTTTGGTTTCTGATTATCGGCCTGTTGCCTCTGTCGATTGTGACCGTATTACACTTTCAATATAGAATAGAGGCAATCCGGGAAAGAGAATTCAACAAGCTGACAGCCATACGTGAGCTAAAGATAAAGAATATAGAGAACTGGCTCCATGAAATATTCAGCGATATCAAGACATTGACCCATGACCCTGAGATACTTTCGTTGAAAGGCGTGTTCGACAAGGGCAGGACTACACGAGATGATGATACAGCCATTGAGAGCGTCAGAAGAACCTTGAATTCATTTGTGAGGAACCACGAAAGTTATCTAGAGATATTTATCCTCAACCCGGTTTCAGGCAGGATTGAGATATCAACTAATAAAGCGTTTGAAGGCAAATACAGGGACGACAATCCTTATTATAAGGAGACCTTGAGAATACGAAAAATATATATCAAAGATATCTTCTATTCAAAAAACCTGAATATCTCTTCAATGACCATATCATCTCCATTATTTGATTACACCCACCCTGAGAGTATTATCGGCATACTGGTTGTGCGGATTGATCTGGATCGTTCTGTCTTTCGAATCCTTCTCGATCATTCGGGACTCGGAAAAACAGGAGAGACTCTAATCGTCGATAAAGGCGGAACTGTGTTAAACAGGTTGAGGCTGGCTTCTGAAAGAGAGCCTTTGACAGTAAAGGCAGCTGGCCTGCCGGCCTTGCTCGCGTCTCAGGGCAAGAATGACATTACTAGCGGAGTAGATTACAGGGGCGAAAAAGTATTGGCTACATATGGATATGTACCGACTACTCAATGGGGCTTTATGGTAAAGCAGGACATAAAAGAGATTAATGGCCCCATTAAAATGATGCTGCTTAATTCTGTTTTGCTGATACTGTGCTGTACAGTTGCCCTTTTGCTTGCCGCTGTCTTTTTGAGCAAGATTCTTACAAAGCCTGTTCTTGAGATGACGGAGGTTTCGAGAAAGATACGGGAAGGTAAGATGACTGCAAGAAACGCCTATCGCACTTTTGATGAACTCGGCTTTTTATCGCAATCATTCAATGAGATGGCGGATTCATTACAATTTCAGATGGAAGTACGATCAGCAGTTTCTGGAATAATCGATATACTGGCAGCTGCAGATAACATGAACACTTTAGCCTTGGAACTCGTTAAGAAATTAACGGAATTCACTGATTCCGAAATGGCAGGCTTTTATATGCTCAATGAAGAAAAATCTCATTTTGAGATTATAGCATCCATCGGTCTTATGCCTGAGGCAATGGAGCCCTTTCATATAAAGAGTTTTGAAGGGGGGTTCGGTAAAACTCTGGCAAATTTGAAGATTTCCCATATCCATGATATTCCGGAAGATACCCTCTTCAAATTCAAGACATTCACAGGTGATATAATACCGAAGGAGATAATTACGATTCCCGTGGTTGTCCAGGAAGGAGTAACCGCTATCATTTCTCTTGCAAGCATCAAAAAGTATACAAAAAAAAGCATCGAAATCATCGATAATCAATGGATACCGGCGCTTAATACATCTTTTTCTAATCTTCTGGCCAATGAGGAGACAAGAAGACTTGCAAAAGAATTGAGAGTGAAAAACCGGGAGCTTATATCGCAGACGAAACAATTATCTTCACAGGCCGAAGAACTTAAACAGCAATCCAGAGAACTCCAGAGGAAGAATCTTGAATTAGAGATCAAAAGCCGGCAGGTTGAGGAAGCGAACCGGCTAAAAAGTCAGTTCTTATCCAATATGAGCCATGAACTTCGCACACCACTTAATTCAGTGCTTGCCCTTTCAAGGGTCCTTATGATGCAAATAAATGAAAAACTCTCCACAGATGAGATAAACTATCTTAAGATAATCGAACGGAACGGAATGAATCTTTTAGCGCTGATCGAAGATATTCTTGATTTGTCAAAGATAGAAGCTGGGAGGATGGATGTAATCCCAAGGCTATTCTCCCCTTACCTGATAGTAGAGGCGATCGTTGAGGGTCTCGATCCCATTGCCCAGAGCAAGGGCGTCTCTATCCATTCAGAATTGACGAAAGACTTTCCCCGGATTCAAAATGACGAAAAAAGGGTGCAACAGATCCTCCAAAATATAATAGAAAATGGAGTAAAATTTACAGAAAAAGGGTATGTGACCGTATCAGGAAAGTATGATGAGGAAAGGATATACATCAAAGTTAAAGATACGGGAATTGGGATATCAACTAAACACCTCCCCCATATCTTTGATGAGTTCAGGCAGGTCGATGAATCATTGGCAAGAAGGTTTGAAGGGACAGGACTCGGCCTTGCCATAGCCGATAAAACTGCAAAGATGCTTGGCGGACGCATATCAGTTGAAAGTGTTCCCGGAAAGGGCTCTGAATTTACACTGACGCTGCCGATTTTGTGGCAGGAAGTAAATTTTCCTGCTCGTGAGCCTGCCAGAAACACGCCTGATACTGGTATGGGACCAAAAGGAAAGACGATTTTGGTGGTTGACGATGATCCGGATGCCGTTGCCACGATTTCAAATAGCCTTATTCAGGAAGGATACAATACCATTACTGCAACTTCAGGGAAAGAAGCGCTCGATGTGGCAAAGAGGTTCACACTCTTTGCCATAACCCTTGACATCTTCATGCCTGAAATGGATGGATGGGAAGTATTACAGGGGTTAAAGAAGTGTTTAAAAACCAGAAATATCCCTGTTATCATTGTCTCAATTGCAGATGATAAAGAGACAGGGATTGCCCTAGGCGCAGTAGGCTATTTGACGAAGCCTGTGGTGAAAGAGGAATTGATCTCAGAGATAAAAAAGGTCGGCAGACCCGAAGAATTTCCCGTCGGTGAATATACTGTTATGGTTGTGGAGGATAACGACTTCCAAAGAGAGGAGATGGCGCGAATAATAGAAGCAGAAGGGATGAATGTGATCCTTGCTGAAAACGGTGCTCGTTGTGTTGAGTTGTTACAAGACAGTGTCCCAAATATCGTAGTTCTCGATCTGATCATGCCGGAAATGGATGGATTTTGCGCATTAGAGAAGATTCGAAGCAATCCCGCAACCAGCAGTGTGCCGGTAATTGTTGTTACGGCAAAAGACCTTACAGATGAAGACATAGGTAGGTTGTGCGGAAATGTTTCCTCCGTGCTGACAAAGGGAAGCAACATGACTCTTGAATCCTTAATAGATCTGATAATAGATATTCTTGCCGATATAGAGGGGGCAAAGGGGCCTGTGGAGAGCCCACATGAGATATTTGATATTAAAAAAGAAAAAGAACCGAGTGTTATTAAACAAGAGCCGGAGCAAACCTCCATGGCCAAAGGACAGAAAAGAAAACCCTCTATACTGGTTGTTGAAGACAATACCGACAATATGGCTGCAATCAAGGCCGTGCTTCACGACCGGTACGACCTAGTTGAGGCAAGGGATGGAGAGCAGGCACTCAAGGCAGCCTTTGGAGACCTCCCGGATCTTGTTCTTCTGGATATTTCTCTGCCCAAGATAGACGGTATGACTGTAGTGAGGAAGATGAGAAAAAACAGGAAAATTAGCAGTATCCCTGTAATCGCAATGACTGCCCGGGCTATGAAGGGCGATATGGAGCGCATTTTAGAAGGAGGTTGTGATGACTATATATCCAAGCCCTTTGATCCTGAAGAGGTGTTGAGCAAAGTAGAAAAATATTTGAGCTATGAGAAAGGGAACCATGACAAAAATCCTGGCTATTGACGATAAAGAGGACAACTTGGTCCTCATAGAAGCTTTACTGACAAGTTTGATTCCTGGCTGTACCGTGGTCACCGCGCGATCGGGAAGAACAGGAATAGAAAAGGCAAAAGAGCAACAGCCTGATTCGATCCTTCTCGATATCAGGATGCCAGAAATGAACGGATACGAGGTCTGCAAACGCCTGAAGCTCCATGAAACAACGAAGCACATTCCGGTGATCATGCTTACAGCAGTTGACAGAGATTCTTCCCATATAGTCAGGGGGCTGGAGAGCGGCGCTGATGCTTTTTTGACCAAGCCTATCGATGAAATGCAGCTCGTAGCTCAGGTAAGAGCCGCTTTGCGGATAAAAAACGCGGAAGACCTCCTGCGAAAAGAAAAGAATCTTATTGAACATCTGCTCGATGAGAAAACAAATGAACTGAAAGAAAGTGAAGAGAGGTTCCGCTCTCTGGTGGAGAACTCACATGTAGGCATATCCATCATACAGGGGGAACGAATCGTCTATCAAAATCCTGAGCAGAAAAGACTCATAGGGTATCTGCCCGGGGGGATCAAGAGCATAAAAATTCACCAGGATGATGTGAATAAAATGAAATCATCCTATCGAAGGATAACTTCCGGCAAGGTAAAAAGACTGGAAACGGATTTCAGATTTTATCGCTCTATTGAGAATAAGAGCAGCTCTCAACTGAAATGGGTCAACTGTAAAGCGAGTCTGATCGAATATCGCAATAACGAAGCGGTGTTGATCAACATGATGGATATTACTAATATTAAAGAAATGGAACATCTATTGAGGATCAAAGATAAGATGGCCTCTCTGGGACAGGTGGCTGCCGGTATTGCTCATGAGATAAGAAATCCCCTATCAGGCATTAATATTTACACAAAAAACCTTGAGACGATTTACGACAGAGGGGAGCGCCCTGAGAATGCGAAGGAAACCTTAGAAAAAATTCAGACAGCATCGGTTAAGATTGAAACCATCATAAAAAGGGTGACAGATTTTTCCAAGCCGGTTGAGCCAAAGTTTGTCCTGACAAATGTCAACAAACCGATTGAAGAGGCCATTTCACTCTCTTCAGTTGCCTTGCGAAAATATGGAATTAATATTGAAAAAAATCTGGATGAAGATATTCCACGAAGTTATATGGATGCCCAGTCAATAGAACAGGTGGTCATGAACATGATTTCCAATTCTATCGAATCTATGAATAAAACTGATAGTGTAAAGAAGATAAGGATAACATCATCTATGAATGAAAAAAATATTTACATAAGGGTATCAGATACAGGACCAGGTATAGCGGATTATATACGAGATAAGATATTTGATCCATTTTTTACCACAAAGAACGGCAGCACAGGTATTGGCCTCAGCATCTGTCAAAGGATAATCGCAGATCATGGTGGTTTCTTGACTCTATCAAAAAGTGAATGGGGTGGCGCGCAATTTACAATAGAGATACCCTTTAAAAAATCTCCCTTTATTAAAGAAAGGTTATAGGAAGAATTAATGAACGATCCATACAGCAAGCTCATTTAAGTGCAGCAGTATTTTTTTTGTCACACTCCCCATAAAAAACTCATTCACCATTGAAATCCCTCTTCTTCCTAATACAACCGTTCCGTATCCGTTTCTGAGGGCCTCGTTGAGAATGTCATTGGCAGGGCTCCGAGTGCCTTCCATTGTCTTCACAACAATTTTGTCGGCTATAACACCCGCATTCAGAAGAGTATCTATGGCTTTCTCCATATAAGTGGATATCTGTTCTTCTGATTTTTCCTTCCAGAGATTCTTGAGTTCATATGCTCCCTCCAGTACGCCTATAGGTAGAAAACGTCTTAAGTGAGTTATTGTATGAAAGAGAGTCACTTCGCAGTCGGTTCCACCCAACATCAGGCCTGCGTGTTCCACTGCCCTGAGGGCATTTGCTGAGCCATCAACGCAAACAAGCACCTTTTTTGAATCAACTTTACTTCCCATAATCCACAGGGGAAATCCTTCGCAACACTCCACCAGCCTATCGCAGATCTCCCCGACAAAAAAATTCTTTACTTCGGTTCGACCCCACCTGCCGAGAAGGATAGCATCAGCCTCCTGGCTTCTTGCGAAATGACAGATGTCCTTCGGTATTGTGGCCTCTATTTTATTATACATAGGCCTGATTCTGCCTTCCTTAAATCCTCCCTCAATAAGAATCTCTTTGGCTTCTGCTAATATCTGTTCGGCCATTCGTACATGTTTTTCTTCCACACTCTTAATTTGCGATCTGATGGTTCTGTTATATTCTTCTTCATCGATAAGCGTTCGAGGCAATTTAGGCAATATATATAATAGGGTCAAATTCAGATCCTTTTGAGGAAGGTACATCAGAGGCAAATACTCAAGAGCTCTCAGGGAACTCTTTGACCCATCCACAGGCACTAAGATTCTTTTAGTCTGCTCTTTCAAAATATCCTCCTTTACTAAAATTTAATTATTTATTGAAAAACTGCAAGGGGAAAGAAAGTTTCCCTGGATCAAGGTATGGACGTTAAATCTATATTGAGCTCACACTGACTGAAATCTTCAGCCCTCTTTACGATAAAGCCCAGTTTTTTACCCAATGCGATCATGTTACGATTTTCCTTGAGAACAAGACCGGTTAAAGTCCTTATTCCCCTTTCTTTTGCGATAACTATCAAGCGCTCAATAAGAGCAGTTCCAATTCCCTTACCCTGCAATGGATCTGTAATCACAACGGCAAATTCAGCCGTCAACCCATCGATGTTACCTATGAGGCGTGCCACGCCTAGCATCTTCTCATCTCTTTGAGTATTCTCAATGGCAATAGCTACAATGGCCATATCTCGATCGTAATCGATCTGGGTAAACCGAACTAGCATATCATGAGAGATTGATTTCATTGGGCTAAAAAATCGATAGTAAATTGTGCGTGGCGAGAGACTATCGAATAACTCCACAAGAAGCGGTGCGTCCTCCGGTCTGATTGGCCTGATAAAGATATCCACTCCACCTTTTGTCTTTACTCTCGTCTCATATTGGTTCGGATAGGGACTGATAACAAGATGATGAGGGGTAGTAATTGATGAAGGATGGATGAGCACCCGAGCGTCCACAGCACATACAACATTTTGATACAGTATCATTGGATTTATATCCAATTCCACAATCTCGGGAAAGTCAGTAACCAGATGAGAAATACGGATTAAAATCTCTTCGATATATGCAAGCGGCGCAGGAGGTCTGTTACGGTATCCCTTGAGAATTCGGTAAATCTTTGTCTTTTCCATAAGCCTTCTGGCAAGCAGTCTGTTTAGGGGAGGAAGGGCTATTTCCGTATCTTTGAGGATTTCAGTCATGATACCCCCCATCCCGAAGAGGATTACAGGGCCAAAGTCAGGATCTTTTTTGCTCCCCAGAATGAGTTCATAGTCCGGCTGTTGGAGCATCTTCTGGACTGAAGCACCGAGGATTATAGCCTTTGAATAATTTTTACGGGCATTCTTTACAATCGAAAGAAAAGCATTTTTTACCTCCTGATCGTTTCTGAGATTGAGTTGAACTCCACAAACATCTGACTTATGAACGATCTCTCTGGAACAGATCTTCATTGCTACAGGGTATCCGATTTTTTGAGCCAGACGAGAAGCTTCATCTGGGCTTCGGGCAAGCTCAGTGGTATTTACTGGGATGCGATATGCTTCCAAAAGTGCTTTTGATTCCACCTCTGTGAGAAACGTGTCTCCTTTTTCCAATGCACTCCTGATAATCGCTTTTGCACTGGATCGATCAAGTTCCAAGGAGTGTTCCAATTTTGGGGGAATCTCATGCAACATCTCCAAGTTACGCTTGTATGAGTACATGTAGAGTAATGCAGTGATGGCCCTCTCGGGTGTTTCATAGGTCGGAATACCGGCTCTGTTCAAAATGCGCATACATTGGTCTACACTTTCACCGCCCATCCACACGGCAAATACAAGAGGATGACGTCTGTTTTGAAGAAGTTTCACAATTGATTGAGCGATAGTGAGCGGATTGCTCAGGGCCTGTGGGATAAATATAATAACAAGTGCATTGATTTCACGGGCTGATATGCATACATCTATGGTACGTTGCCAGACTTCAGGGGAGGCATCGCCCAGAATATCAATCGGATTTCCTTTACTCCAGAAGGGCGGCAGGATATCATCCAGCTTTTGAATTGTTTCATGTGCAAGGACTACAGGTTCTATGTCATAGGCTGCTAAAGCATCGGTTGCCATAACTCCTGGCCCCCCTCCGTTTGTAATTATGCCCACCCCCTCTCCTGAAGGGACGGGCTGCTTGGCCATCAGTTCCGCACAGTCAAAGAGTTCCTGGACAGTGTCTACCCGAACTATACCGGCACGCTTAAATGCTGTATTATAGACTGCATCCTCTCCGGTCATTGCTCCTGTATGAGAGGAAGCGGCCTGTGCGCCTGCAACTGATTTCCCTGCCTTAAGAACTGCTATAGGTTTCACTCTGGATACAGCCCGGGCAGCACTCATGAATTTCCTTATATTAGTCAGGTTTTCAATATACAAAATAAGACTGGTCACATTTTTATCATTGCCCAGATAGTTGATAAGGTCGCCAAAGTCTACATCGAGCACTGAACCCACACTTGCAAAGTATCTGAATCCAATACCCTCTTTTACTGAAAGATCGAGGATAGAGGCACAAATTCCACCGCTTTGGGATACAAAGGCAAGGTTTCCAGTTAAAGGAATGAACCTGGCAAAGCTTGCTTTGAGGCTTGATTCAGCAGATGCAATTCCAAAGCAGTTCGGTCCGATAATACGGAGGTCCCCTCTTCCCGCCTCTATCTTGATTTGATCTTCCAACTTCTTTCCCTCTGGTCCTGTCTCTTTCCCTCCTGCAGAAAGAATAACCGCACTCCTCACGCCAACCTGGACGCATTCCCTCGCAATATAGGGGACTTTAGTGATAGGGACGGCAATAACTGCCAAATCAACAGGTTCATCGATCTCCAATACGGAGGGATAGCAAACAATGTCTTTTATAGACTTCAAATTAGGATTGATCGCAAATACCTTTCCTTTGTATCCACCTTCTATAATGTTTGTAATGAGAGAATACCCGACACTTCCTTCTTTGTCACTCGCTCCGATAACGGCAACAGATGAAGGTTTAAAAATCTTATCCATATTGTGTATGCTCATGTAAAATTCCTCCATACAATTGAAGTTTTTTCTTAAGCTCTTAGTCTTCTGTCATTACTCTGTCCCCTTTACAGAGGCGACTCTATGGGGATTAATACTCAATACAGGGACATTGGAGGTCTTGATTACCTTATCAGCAACACTTCCAAAGAACAGCTTTTCAAGTCTTTTTCGACCATGTGTGCCCATAATCACTAGGTCTATTCTCGCGGATTCTACGTATTTCAATATCTCTTCTGCAGCATCTCCAAGAACGACCTTCGTCTTGCAGGGAATATGTTCATTGAAATGTTTCGACTTAAACTCCTCCATCTTAAGCTCTGCCCCCCTGACAATTTCATTTTGAAAATTTTTTATACAGACATATTCTATATTCACGGCTGAAAAGTATTCGAGCCTTCGCGCTACGAAAAGCATATGGACTTCTGAATCAAGACTCTTCCCCATAGCAAGGACCCAAGGTACAATCTTCGGAGACATATCAGAAAAATCTACCGGGAATAATATCCTGTTAAATAGTTTCATGATCTACTCCTCCTTTTCTTATCAAAAATATTTATGAATAACATTCCCTCTTCGGTTCTTTTCTATAGCATTATATGTGCCAGTAATGTTTATTTAAAATAAATATAATAATTTCAATATGTTATTGTTGCATGTATTTCTGCAGATTATTTGTTGGATATAAGGAGTTAGAATATTTTAGAGATTTTTGTGGAGAATGTTCGAAACAGATGAATAATAATGCATCATAATGTCAATTAATACATATAATGGCCGTACTGTGGGATACTTTGGATGGATTGTTAAACAATAGCGAAATTAGCGTTTCAGGCAAACAAATAGTATTCTATTCATTAGTGCCCACTCATAAATATTTTGCCATTTTCTGCGATCATTTGATAAATTTTACCTTACAGTATGCAGTCCTCTCGAAAGAGGCAGTCATACTGGTCGCAGTGATCTTTAGCTGAACCAAAGCAGTCAAAATTCCCTTCAGCCTTCTGGATTGTTCTTATGAGTTCAGCCTTTCTCAAACCGGAGATCTTGATATTGAGTTCCTTGGCAAATTTCTTAAGTTCTTTCATCGTCATTTTCTACTCTCCTCATTGTATTGTATATCATGCTATTGTGAAAAGATTAATACATGTTGCACTTCATAAATCCTTAGTGTAATTGACAATTCTTCCTTCCTGGAACCCGAGATGTTGAAAGAACCCCTGAAGCTGTTTGTCATTTCTATCGATCATCACGCGGATTGTCTTAATGTCTTTGTCATGGGCAGTCTTCGATACCGCATCAATCAATTGAGTGGCGATTCCTTTTCGCTGATATCTTGGATCAACACCTATGGTTTGAATGACGCATACCTCCGCAGTCTTTTCAGGGACGTACATCAATGATGCGAGGACAAAACCGACAACCTTATCATTTACTTTAGCTATAAAACTGAGATTGAATTGTCCACCGATAACCTGGTCGATACCGTAAGTGATCGCCCGTTCCAATCCACTTATGTTTCTGTCAATAACCAAGATCGAGTCAATATCCGTAGGCTCCATTAAACATATCTCTATTTTATCCACTCCGGCTTCCATAAGAAATTCCTCCTCTTCTAAAATTCTCAATATCTTTTATACGTTTTATTTTAACTCTGCAAAACAGAGAACACCGCCAAAGTGTAAGGAGTTTATTAATCGATCTGTAATTTTCTTCTACGGTAACGGAAGGTGTGGTGATTTATATTGAGGAGTCTTGCAGCTTTACTCTCATTACCGCTGGCCATTTTAAGAGCCTCTTTGATATAGGCCTTCTCAAGTGAATTCTGGATAGAAAGAAGGTCAACGCCTGTTGAAGGAATCTTTGGGAAACAATAATCATGCTCGTTTTGTTCCTTTCGTTCACCTTCACTCTTATCCATCCCAATATCCTCAAGTTTCAGTTGCGGTCCCTGACCGATGAGGGAACCCCTTTCAATAATGTTCTTTAATTCTCGAACATTACCCATCCAATAGTGTCCTAGTAAGCCTATCTGAGCTTCTTTGGAAATCCCTTTGAATTTCTTTTTAAACTTTTTATTAAATTCATTCAGGAAGTATTTGGCAAGGGGAATTATATCTTCGTGACGCTCATTCAATGAAGGCAAGGTCACTTTCACTACACATAAACGGAAGTAAAGATCCTTTCTAAAAGTCTTCTTTTCAACCATACCCTCTAAATTTTTATTGGTTGCGGAGATCACTCTCGTTTTGATCTTTAATTTCCTTGTACCGCCTACTTTATAAAACTCACCATCGTCAAGAAATCGAAGAAGCTTTGCCTGGGCTTCCAGAGATAAGTCGGCCACCTCATCTAAAAAGAGCGTACCATTTACCGACTCTTCGATCAGACCTCTCTTCCCCGACACATTTGCCCCGCTGAAGGCTCCTTTCTCATAACCAAAAAGTTCGCTTTCGATGAGTTCTTTGGGAATAGCGGCACAATTTACACTCACCATGGTACCCTTAAAATTCGGGCTTCTATAATGGATAGAATGGGCAATCATTTCTTTTCCGGTACCGGTTTCTCCAAAGATCAGAATCGGCGTGTCAGGGCTCTTGGCCACTGTATCGATAAACTCCATTACGTCCTGGATCGCATTGCTTTCTCCGATAAAACAGGGATGATTCTCGCGCACGTATTTTTCCTGGAGTATCTGGACCTCTTTCCTCAGTCGTATTGTTTGTAAGGCATTGTAAATGGTTACATCCAGGCCATCCATATGAATAGGCTTGATCACATAATCGTAAGCGCCAAGCTTCATGGCTGAGATGACTGTGTTGACATCCTCATACGCGGTTATCATGATAACCGGCATATCAGGATGAAGCTCTTTGATCTTTGAGAGAACTTCGACTCCATTCATACCCGGCAGTCCAATATCAAGAAGAACCATATCCGGAGGGTTTTCTCTTATGGCATCAATCGCGTCCTCTCCTGTAACAAAGGCTCTGACCTGGCATCTTGTCTCCAGGGCCATGGTCAATCCATCCCTTACAGACTCTTCATCATCAACGATATAGAGGGAATATGGGATCATCTTTGGTCTCTTTTCTTTTCTGCAGGTAACACAATCAAAAAATCCGTATTAGCCCTCTTAACTATTTATCCTTTACACGGCAGGGAAGATACGCGCTTTATTTAAGGTAGCAGTAAGTTTACCAGAAGTGGTAAACATTTTCAAGCCGAATCAAATGCAGTTCTGAGGAGTCTTTATCATATAAAAGGGATATGGAATTGACCCAGCCCTGAGAGCAAGGAACTAATTTTCCAATATCTGATGTTTGATCATGTTTTTGCCGTTCAGTTTAACAGAATACATGAGCGTATCAGCCTCTTTCATGATCTCGTCAACAGTACCTCTTATTTTATTATAAGTTGCAACGCCAATACTTAATGTTACTGGCCAACCATTTGATTTCATCACCTTAAGGAGCTCATTATGAATTTTACGGCTCACAAACTCAGCCGGTTTTGCTTTGGTTTCAGGCAGGAGAACTACGAATTCATCTCCTCCGAGTCTGGCAACCGTATCTATTGAGCGGATATTTTTCGAAATAGTTTTAGCCACTTCACATAAAAGAGTATCGCCCGTTTTATGTCCAAACTTGTCGTTTACACCTTTAAAATTATCAAGATCCAAATAGATGACGGTAAGTGGGGTATTATACCTATTGGCCCTTTGTATTTCGATATCCGTCAATTCAAAGAATCTCCTCCTGTTTGCTATTCCTGTTAAGAAATCCTTTCTTGCAAGGCCTTTTTCATTTTCAAGGAGGACTTTTAATCTGGAAAGGACCATGGTTAGGATTAAAAAGACGATCAACCTGAACGTTTCATTGACGAAAGGAATAAATGAACGAGAATATTCATGGAGGAGCATCAAATCGGCTAAAAGCCATGTGGTTGCACTGAAAAAAGAAAGGAATATACCTGCGCGTTTTCCTATGAACCATGTTCCCGTACAGATTGGAAGAAGATAAAACAGAGAAAGGGCATATTCAGACCCGGTTAAATAGCGGATAGTGGCTATACTTATTGGAAGTACAAGCACTGATATGAACAGAAATAAGCGAAATCCTTTATTAAGGCCTTCTATTTCATTCGTCATTAGAACAATGTCTTATTTTTTTAAAGAGTGTCTTGAATAAAGAAGAAAGATTACAAGAGGAACCGGAAATCAAATACCAGCCCCTCTTTTTCCAACTCCCCTGGTTACTCTTCTTCATATTTGAATGAGACATTCAACCGGACTCGAAAACTCGTTATTTTTCCCTTTTCTATCGTAACGTCGTGTCGTGTTATCTCTGCAACTCTCAGATCCCTTAGGCTTTTACCAGCTGTTTCAATTGCCCTCTTTGCAGCTTCCTCCCATGAAGTTTCACTCGTTCCAACCAATTCAATAATTTTGTAAGTCGACCCTGCCATAATATCCTCCTTTTTTAATGGTTTTTAAGACTCTATCCTGACCTGATTTATATAAATAAGGTTCTGATAGACAGGTAGAAACATTTAATAAGGGTCAGAAATGTCTTTAATTTACAAGTTTGCTACTCCCCGCAAATTAGCGCAATCAAAATCCACAACCTTTGAGGGCTCATGCCTCGGATATGAAATTTCCATGCCTTTGGCGATAACGACAATTCCAGAATTGCTGACAAAAAAACGTTTCATGTCCTCTTCCGGATCATATCCGATCTCTGTGCCCGGTGGTATGTTTATATCCTTATCGATAATAGCCCTTCTGATCCTGCAATCACGTCCTACATGAACACCTTCCATCAGTATTGAATCTACAACTGTAGAATAGCTGTTTATGCGAACATGAGGAGAGAGAACCGAGTGTTGAACCCTCCCTCCGCTGATAATACATCCGCCGGAAAGAATTGAATCGAGGCATATGCCTAACCTCCGCCCAGGATACTCCTTTGCAAATACAGTCCTGGCAGGTGGATACTGGCCCTGATATGTCCGTATTGGCCACTGCATATCATAGAGATCGAACTGGGAATTGGGTGATACCAAGTCCATATTTGCATTATAATAGGCTTCAATGGTTCCCACATCCCTCCAATATTTGGGCTTCTTTTTGTTCTTATCCTGAAAGTTATATGAGAAGACTTTCCCCTTACGGATCATCTCAGGAATAATATTCTTGCCAAAGTCGTGATCTGTCTTTGCGTGGGCATCCTCCTCCAGGAACGTCTTCAATATATTTCTATTGAAGATATAAACTCCCATGTTGGCCAGAAGGTCTCCATTCCCACTGGGTGAAGAATCTACATTCCAGGGTTTCTCTTCAAAGCCGATGATTCTTTCCTGTCTATCCACCTTCATGATCCCGAATCGAGAAGCCATACTCTTTTTTATCTCTATTGAGGCAACTGTAGCATCAGCGCCTTTCTCTTTATGAAAGTCAAACATCTTGGAGTAGTCCATCTTGTATACATGATCTGCAGAGAGGATAAAAAGATACCTTATATTAGCCATGTCTGCAAAATAGAGGTTCTGGTAAATACTGTCCGCGGTTCCTTTATACCAATCTCCATTGGTTCTCATCTGAGGAGGGATAGAAAAGATATATTCGTCCAGTTCATAATCGAATATGTTCCATCCTAACCTCAGATGCCGTTCTAAGGAGAGTGACTTGTATTGAGTTAGTATCACGATCTTCCTTAAGCCTGAATTGATGCAATTGTTTAAGGTAAAGTCGACCAAACGATATATACCTCCAAACGGCACTGCAGGTTTTGCCCTGTCCTTTGTCAGGGGATAAAGGCGTTCCCCACTGCCACCCGCCATTATCATCGCCAAGATATCATTCATAACTGAATTCTCCTTTCTTTAATTCTCCTGCGGGATATTGAGTTTTTAATCTTTCCCTCAACTTCTGCTAGATGATGCAATCCCAAAACGGTTGCCAAATCCTTGGAATCTCCGGTTAAGCCACTTACCCTTGATGAAATTTTTCTGCTTTGCAGGTATTTAACAATAATTACTATCATTGCCATTGCAGGTGCATCCATCTGCCTTACATCATCAAAATGAAATTCTATTTTCCTTATTTCAGGATGAACGGCATTCAGGATAGTATCCCTGATAGAAAGGATATTTTTTCGGTTCATATTTCCCGAAAAATCTACTCTTATCTTGCTTTGTCCCTCCGATATACATATCATTTCTGTCCCCCTTTTTTAAGATTTTTGTCTGCCCTTTCTTCGTTATATTCTTCAAAAATGCATGGAATGTGCCATTTAATTACAATTTGCATAAATTGGGCAATTTCAGCAGGTTGCTGACTACGATCTCTTTTTGGAACCTTTTAGTCCTTTATCATTTTAGAAAAATCTCTAAAACCCCTTTGCAAAAATCCAAAAAAGAAAGGAAGATATTCGATGGAGTCAATGCCTCGTGAGCATCCGCTCGTCTGCTTGTTGGCTGAAGCGTAGCGGAGGCCAACAAACGGATCTTTGATCCGCGGGGCATTGGTGCTCCGTGAAGCGGATGCCGATATGAATATGACTGAGCAGGTAATACCAGAAGATGCGAGTCTCGAAGTCCCTTTTTGGCAACACGGCCAAAGTACAATCACTTTAAACACATTATGGCCGTAATAGGTAGTGTGCAATATTTTATGGAAATTTTGAGAGTGTAGAAAAAAAGGGAGCTTTTCCTATAAAAAAGGATTTAATCAGAAACCTTTTAATAAGAAAGGAGAAGCACCCGTGAAAGAAAAAAATACTGTACCTGAGGTAATGAGTATTTGCAAGGATATTCAGGAGCAGCCTGAGAATATTTTTAAGATGATTCGTATAGAGATCAAAGAGAGCATTGGTTCATATCAGTCCAAGCTGATGGATATGGAGCTTACCCATTTTTTTGGGCGAAAGAGGTATGAACATGATCAAGGAGATGTTAATCATCGCAATGGTTCCTATGCTTGCAACTTCATATTGAAAGGGATTGGAGAAGTACAGGTTGAAGTGTCGGGGGACCGGAAGGGAGAGTTTGAGATCCAGGTGCTCCCCTGAAGCAAGCACTATGAGAATGAGCTTCAACAAGATTTAAGTTTTTTCTTTTTGAGGGGGATTAACTCCCGTACCTTATCAGGTATCTCTAAAAGGCTGATAAGCCTGAAGATATCTCCAACGGAGGTCAGCAATGCCAATAAAGAGTTGATAGAGGCCGTAGAAAAATAGAGATCTCGTGATCTGTCCGAGGAAAGAATCAGATACATATTATTGAATGTTAACTTTGAAATGCCCGTAGATGGTAGCATAGAGAAAGTTCCTGTGCTGGTGGCTATCGGATTTACCGAAACAGGACAAAAACTGGATTTAGGTTTCCAGGCAGGAGATAAGGAATCGGCATCTCCCTGGCGAGAGTCTTTCAAAGATCTGAGGGAAGAGTTTCCAAAAGCCAAAGTCCAAAGATGCCAGATCCATGTGGCCCGAAATGTCCTGGCCAAGGTTCCTAAGAACTTGAAAAAGCTGCGCCTGATGATATGAGATCCATTTTCTATGCCTCCTCAAAAAAGAAAGTTATAGGGTTCTTTGACCTGTTTAAACAAAGATGGCAGCAAGACCTCCCTTCTGCCGTCAAGTACCTGGATAACCCTATAAAGGCGTGTCTGACGTTTTTTATCTGTCCTGAGGAAGAATGGTCTCTTTGAGAACTACAAACATCATTGAACGTCTTAACAAGGAATTCAAGCGCAGAACGAAACCTATGGAGATAGTTGCCGGAGAGAACCCCTGCTATACTCTACAGCTTTTATCAGCTTTTAGATGGAATTGCATTGGAGATCAAACCCTATTAGAAAGTGCGTATGAACCTGTCCCTCCTTAAAGTATTGGAAATTAAAAATCTGCACAAAAAACTTGACAGTACCATCGAAATATAAATACCCTGTGTTTTTTTTGTGCCGAGCACCTCTTGCTTATCTGTGAAGGCAAGTCATTATTGACTGCAGCGATGATAAAAAGCTGTTCACATCTCCCTCAAAATCCTCTCCATTTCAAAGAAGAGATCCTGCTCTCGAATCACACCCACGACTTTACCATCTCTGATGACTGCTAGCCGTCTTATTTGATTTTTCACCATGGTATAGGCAGCCTCCATGAGGTTTGAGTCTTCATCGATGATCCAGGGCGCAGGAGACATGACCTCCTTTATCTTCTTTTTGGCCAGTTCCCTCACCTGTCTTTTAAACATACCTGCCCAAAACATGGGTGAATACTGCACGCTGTCAGCCATAGAGGGTTTGGGGACACTGAGGTACGCGGGCATTATCCCACGAAGTAAATCGGCAATGGTGAGGATACCCTGCATCTTACCATCATGGCCTATCACCAGGAGTGACCTGTGTCCGGTCTCCATGATCCGGCTGGTGGACATCCTTGATTCAAAGGACTCCTTCAATCTATTGAAGGCATTTTCGATAGTTGATTCCGGATCCAGGATAGTGTAGTCTTCGACTGGAATCATAACATCTCTGACTTTGTTTTCTTCAAGAGGTCTCTCCTTTTTCTTGTGTCTGTATGCATCCATGATCCTGGATATCAGAAGATCGATATCGCAGGGTTTGTTGAGGTAATCGAAAGCGTCCTCAGTGAGGGCCTGCCTGGCAGATGTTCTCGTACCATGTCCTGTAAGCATGATCACAGGGGTTTCAGGAGAAATTCTTTTCATCTCTTTGAGAGCCTGGTGACCATCCATCCCCGGCATCTTGATATCGAGGATTACCACATCGGGATTCTCTTCCATCCTTTCAATAGCTTCTTCACCGCTGGCAGCCACAATCGTCTCGAATCCTCTCTTTTTCAGAATCTTCCTGTTTGTGGCGCGAAATCGCTCTTCGTCGTCCACCATCAGGACCTTTATCTTTTCACTCATTTTATGGCCCTCCTTTCAGGCTGATAAGGTGAGTTTTTTCATTTCTGTCCAAAACAACTCCACTAATGTGGGGAAGCACGACGAGATATTTTATAATATTGGTAACAGAGACAAAAAAAGTAAGAACATCAAGCATATGGACACCCCAATGACCAAGGCGGCCTGTCTTAATCGAAACCCGCAGCACTTCATCATGCCTGTCCCTATAAGCCACCATTTCCAGGGTTCTGTGAGCCAGATAAAGAACGGGACCCAGGAAACAAGAAGGGTTATACCTGAAGAGAAGGCGTATACACTGAAGAACCTGGCGAATGTCACAGATCTTTTTATGGTCATGGTCATCACAATGTAACCAAACCCTGCTGCAATAAAGACCATACCCATTGCATTGACAAAGAATATAATGCCCGTAGAGACAGGGCTGAAGTATGTATTACTCCAAAGACTGGCAGCAGTAAAAAAGAGACTGGAAACAAGCAGGAAACTTATAGAGTGTTTCAGTCCGATTTCCTGGGGTAATTCGGCAAAAAATCTCCCTGGTTCTCTCAGTAATCGCGTAAGAATCCAAAAATATGATCGAAGGCTGAATTTCTCGGTGTCCGGCATTGTCTAACCCCCTTTAAAATAAACCTAATCTTGCAAGAACGCCTAATAAAAGCATGATAATAGTCATGGCAAAGAAAAAATTCCGCTGTGTATCTTTACTGAAATAGGTCTTTCCATTATGATGAAACAGTACTTTCCTGTGTTTGAAGGTATCATCCTTATGGCTTTCTTTCATGATTGTACCTCCTGTAAACCTATATTTCCCTGTGTAATCAGCGAAGCAGCCAGTAAAGATATCAGAAGCCCGGAAGGCCTCCAAACCCCCTGAAAACCCAGTATATTGCGGCAAGAAGAACCAGAACAACATTGGCAACAACCCACATGATTACCCCCACTCTCAGATAATCCCTAGGCTCGAGATAGCCGCTTGCATACACGATCGCATTCGGGGGAGTGCCAATGATCAGACAATAAGCAAAGGAAGAAGCTGCTGCTGTTCCCATTGCCATAAATGGCAGGAAAGTGGTTCCAGGATGAACCAGACCCGCCATATTGAGCGCAATAGGACCAACTGCTGCTGCTGCAGGGCCGTCTGCCATAAGATTGGTAAGAACAGCGGTCAGGCCATTCGAAACCAGCATTAGGGGAAGTCCCGAATCTGCTCCAAGAGGAGCGAGGGCATCTATGCAGGTCCTTGCAAGCCAATACGCCGCCCCTGTACTGTCGAGGGTTCTCCCGAATATGATGGCACCGGCATAAAGCCAGACCACTCCCCAGTCCACCTTTTCCTGATAATCTCTCCAGTTGACGACCCCTGTCATAATATAAGCCACAGCACCGGCAATGGCGATCACGCCGATACCGAGACGCACGGGATAGATGCCGAGGTTATAGAAGATCTTTTCTGTAAACCAGCCGTATAACATAATGATGAAGATAACAAGCGCAAAGATCTGATGCCTGTTCCAGCCTCCCATCTTACCTATTTCGGTCTTTAGCTGCTCCATAGCAGGTGCCAGTGAAGTGACCTTAGGCTTAAACCGCCAGTTAACTACAAACCAGGTGAGGGGAATCATGATGATAACAAAGGGGAAGCCGTAACTGACCCATTGAAAATAACCGATGTCAAAGCCGAACATATCTTCCAGGTAGGTCATCATGATCACATTTCTGGCACCACCTGATGGAGCCCCGAAACCTCCGATGTTACAGGCCATGGCAATGGCAATCATGAGCATCTTGGCGAGCTCAGGGTCTTCAGGCACATCTTTTGTCAGACTGTTGTAGTACAAAAGCATGCCAATCGGAAGAAACATCGCCGCTAAAGCGTGATCGGAGATAAACGAAGCAAGCGGAGCGATGATAACAAAAAAGATCAAAGTGATCCACCTTGCGTTTGGAACAGCGAGTTTTCTGAACATCATGAGGCAGATTCTCTTATCCACCCCTGTCTTTACAAAAGCAGCCGCAAACATGAGGCTCCCCATAATAAACCAGCATGCATCACTCCAGTAGAGCATGGCTACTTCTTTTCTCGTGACAACACCTGTAAAGACAAGGATTAATCCAATACAAAAAGCCACACCTGGCAGAGGAATACACTCCGTTAAAAAACAAAATACAACAAAAACGCCCATAGCAATGGCCACCTTAATATGCCAGGCACCTTTATCGGCCGCTTTCTTGTCCTTGCCTGACAGGTCTTCATACTTCAGGTTATCCCTTCGAAGCTCCATGGCCTTGCTCATAATGTCTTCAAAGGCTTCATCGTTGATCTTTGCTTTAATATGGTTTTGAGCTCTTTCGAGGTTTTTGGAATCGACCTGGATATTGTATTTTTTACACCACTTAATATCTCGTTTTAAAAAGCGCTCTTTATTTAATGCCCCCATTTGCATGTTTTTTTCCATCATCCGTGCGGTAAGGAGCTGCCATTGGGAAAGATCTGCGCCCTCTTTCTTAAAAAGCTCTAAAGCGATGTAATTCACAACGAAACGGGGTCCCACCTCATACTCCGTGCCCACATCCTTCATCCCATAGGGTGTCGGCAAGATCAGTATGAGAGCAAAGAGCACAACAGGAATGATGAAAAGCCTCCAGTCTACATATTTATCATATCCTGTTGCTTTCTGTTTTTTTCCTTCCTCTGCCATTTTTCAACCTCCGTTTTATATGAAAATATCTATTCACCGGACGAGATGCCGATCCTGCTAACCATGAAATCAGAGCTCCGGGGGATTTGAAACCAGACTCGCAGTAATATAAACCAAGATCTGATCGGAGATCAGATAGAGTCCTTTGCTAGGACTCTTCTGTTTGTTTCAATATATCCCTCGGAGATTTCATATAGGTGCGTGCCTGAGCCATGCGAATCTTTTCCTCCAGCCTTTGCCTCTTCTCAAAGGCATCTTCCGCTTTTTTAAGCAGATCATCAATATCGCAAGGTTTCATAACATAATCAACAGCTCCGGACTTTAACCCATCCACCGCGGAATCCACCGTGGCATGCCCGGTCAGCATAATGACCTCAACCAGAGGAAAGAGTCTCTTAATTTCTTTTAAAGTGGCAATGCCGTCCATACCGGGCATCTTTACATCAAGAATAACAACGTGTATGGTATTTCTTTTCAGTTTTTCCAGCGCCTCTTTTCCACTTGCTGCTGTGAGGGCATCATAACCTTTCCTTGAGAGTATCTTTTTAGTGGTTGAAAGGAACCTCTCTTCATCGTCCACCAGAATGATCTTCATCTCTCTCATGGATTGCACCTCCTTCTCTTCTCGTCTTAAAGACACAAACAAAGTCTATTTTCTTTGTCATTTAGATTCAGGCAGTCCTTCTCATCACCTATTTACCGGAAGATGAATAGTGAAAGTGGAGCCTTTTCCCTGCTCACTTTGCACCCCCAAGACACCGCCCATCTTTTCAATTATGCTGTAGCAGACGGAAAGGCCCAGCCCGGTTCCTCTTCCCACCGGTTTCGTTGTAAAGAAAGGGGTGAATATTTTTTCCATATTCTCCGGACTGATTCCAAACCCGTTATCCATCACTGCGATCTCAACCCTGCCGTCTGTGGCCTTTGCAGATATTTCCAGTCTTCCTCCCGCTGTACCGTGCTGTTCAACTATGGCATAGATAGCATTGTTGAGCAGGTTCACCAGGACCTGCTGAAGCTGAGAGGCATCTACATGAAGAAGTGGGATATCGTCAGAAATCACCTGTTGAACATCGATCCCCTCAACATCCGCTTTCCGTATGACAAGGCCGATGACTTCGGGGAGAAACCTTTTCAGATCAACTGCTGTTGGCTCTGTCTCCTTCTCCCTGGCAAACTTGAGAAGTGCTTGGGTGATTCCACCGCATCGGTCGGTCTGTACCCGTATCTGCCGCAAGGAGTCTTCCAGCTCTTTCAGTTCTTCTGAACCCTTCAGGTCACCTTTTTCCTTGAGTTCCTCTATTATGGTCTCTATGAGTGTCTGCTCTGCACGGATGATTTGCAAGGGATTGTTTATCTCATGAGCAAAACCGGCCGACATCTCTCCTATCTCGGCAAGACGGCTCGCTATGATGAGCTGCTGGCTCAATTGGCTCTTTTCATCTTCTATACGTCTCAGTTCCGTGAAAATACGGTTTGTCATATAGAAGGCCATGGCAACGATCGTGACACCGCCGAGGATGGATATGAGTATTACCATATATGTCGCAGAACGAAGCGCCTTGAATGCATCCGCTTTTTCCTGCCGGACAACAAGTAGCCAATTATTGTCTTTCAACCACGTAGTAGAATAGAGGTATATCTCACCTGAGGCGTCTCTTTTAACAAAGGTCATGGTCTTTGGGTGAGGCTGAAGGCTTACCATACCATCGGTATCCTTCTCCATCAAAGCCCCGCCTGAGCGCCGCTCGGTCTGGAAGAGACCATCCTTATTCAGGATGTAAGATTCGCCGGTCTTCCCTATTCGAACCTTTTCCACAATATCGTTGAATAAAAGTGTGTCAATAGTAGCACGGATTACCCATACCTGATCTTTATCCTTCTTAAGAAGAGCAACGACAAAATGGGGGACCTGCCTATAGCCAAGAAAAACATCGCTTACATAGTACCCCTTTTTCATCACCTCCTTGAACCACTCGGCTTCCCGATACACCTTTCCTGTCAATTTGTAAGGACCACTATAGGCTATATGAACTCCGGATTCGTCGAATATTCCCAGATCCACGAAAGCCACGGATTTTTTCTGGAGATTGCGAAAAACCTCTTCGAGCATTGCCGGCCGAGCAAGATCATCAAACCTGTAAGAGTCGGCAACGAATTGGAGATCTGTTTTTCGTTCATTTAGAAACAGCTCTATGGTTCTGCGATGGTCATCAACGATCCTTATCAGCCTGGAAATCGTTGTGGACTGAAGCGAGCCTGCGAAATGATGAAAACCGATAATTACAACCAGAATGAACGGGGCAACAGGCACGAGAATCATACTGGCCAGGATCTTAGCCCTCAATATCCTGTAAAGACTCTGTTCTGCGCTTTTGCTCCTCTTTTCTTCCAATATCCGGCTCATCTCCGCTCCTCCCAGAGGGTCATCATCCGCCCTCTTTGTCTATCTCTCTCAGCCTGCGAAGGATATCTCTTGGTTTGTCTGACAGGGAAATCTTTAGCATCTCATTCATCTTTTTTTTTTCAATCTTTTTCGTATTCATAACCTTCTGTTTATAGGCATTCTTAAGAGATTCAAGGAGTTCATTCAGTTCACATGGCTTCTGAAGGTAAGAATACGCACCTGTTTTCGTGCATTCGATCGCCGAGTCTATAGCCCCGTGTCCTGTCAGTATCACTACCTCCATAGATTTATGCTTTTTCTTCAACACCTTGAGGGTTTCCTCTCCACTTAATCCGGGCATTTTGAGATCCAAAAGGACCACGTCTATCGGATGATTTCTTGCTGCCTCAATGGCCTTCTCCCCTCTGTCGACCGTGATGACTCTGAAGCCCCGGACTTCCAGACTCTTGCTGATGGATGCAGCAAACTGCTCTTCATCGTCCACCAAGAGCAGATTAATTTTATCTTTTTCCATTAGAACGACCTCCTGTTATATAACTTATCCTATCCATTTCCAGTATCCTAAAAAGACCCAGAACCAAAGAACGAGAAGACTCAGAACAAAAACAGCGAAACCGTGTATGAGGAAATCTTTTGTTGTAAGCAACTGCTCCCCTGTTTCAGGATCCCTGGCCATACTGTAAACTATCGCGTTATTTGGCGTGCCTATAACCAACATATGCGCAAATGAAGAAGCAAAAGCGGTAGCCAGCCCCACTAGAAGCGGCGATGTTCCTGAAAGTGTCGCCATTGGCACGGTTATGGGCCCAACTGCTGCTACAGTAGCCCCGTCACTCATGAAATTGGTGAGTATGCCTGTGATAAAACTGGTGGATACGAAAAGGCCGATTCCGCTTTTCAGAAATTCAGGAAGGAGAGACACAAGGCTGTTTGCCAGCCAGAGGGCTGCCCCTGTACATGCCAATCCGTATCCCATAGCACTGGCAGCAGCGTATAGCGCCACCACATCCCAGTGAATGCCGTTTATATCTTTCCAGCGAAGGATACCCAGGATATTCAAAAGAACCAGGCATAGAAGAACTGGCCCCCCCATACCGAACCGACTTGATAATGTTGTCCATAATACGATAACGAGTATCAGAACAGCCGCGGCTTTATACTCGTCAGGGGTCATCTTGCCGATCTTTTCCGATTCACGCCCTACCTGTGCTGCTATATTGACAGATTTAACCTTGACTCTCCCTTGGAATACGAGAATAAAGTATCCTGCGATAACAAGAGCCATGACCGGTACAAACGGCAGTCCCATTTTCACCCATTGCCCAAATGATATGTCCACGCCGTAGTCAGAGAAAATACCCAGCATAACAGCGTTACGGCCACCCGCTGCTGGTGATCCGGGCCCTCCGATGTTTGCACAGAATGTGAGCATAAGAAGGAGCATTACAACCAGCCCCTTATCCTTTTTTAGACCTGAAGATTTAATTGATCCCATGTATACAAGCATTAAGATAGGTGCTATAAAGGCAACCAAGGCATGTTCGGAAAGAAAAGATGCTGTAATTGCGAGAAGGGGTCCAAATATAAGTCCAAAACGGCGAAGTGATGTGCTGGTGCCCAAAAGCAGGATGCCGATCCTGCGGTCAAGACCCGTTTTGCTAATGGCTGCAGCAAGGGCCAGTACACCGAAGATAAAGATAACCGAATCTTTTGCATAGGCCTTTGCCACCTGGCTCGGGGGAAAGATTCCGAAAAAATACATCAGCACGCCGACAAGCAATGCGGTAACGCCGATGGGTATCGCTCCGGTCGCCCAAAAAAGCGCGGCAACTACCAAGACGCCCACCATGACCTTTGAACGAAATGCTATCTCATTCGTCTTAAAGACTTCTTTTACTACTTTTCCGTCTTCTTTTTTTACCTTTCTATGCAATCCGGCTTTTTGAGCGTAGTAATCTGAGATCGTCTGACCTTTTTTCATTTTCTGATATTCGGAATATCCGGAGATACTTTCGCCCACTTCACCGGTCTTTTTTACACTTAGAAAGGTTTCAAGCTGGCGGGGTATGGGCATAAGAGCTATAATAGCGAAAAGAATAACCCCGAGTATAATTACTCCGGGCCGGGCATTTTGCACCCCTATGAGCCACTCTTTCAGATTGCTTCTTTTTATCTCAGGGATCTCATGTCTTGCAAGTGCATGGACTCGTTCCTCTACCGCTGCGTTAATCACGCTTAACAGTTCATCAATGCCGCAAGGCTTTTCCAGGTAATGGAATACGTCGTGTTTTCCTGTGATACGCGCTGCTTCTATGCTCCCATGGCCCGTATGCATGATTACCTGTACCTCAGGCCTGATCTTCTTTAATTCCTTCAATGTCTGAATCCCGTCCATACCCGGCATCTTCTGGTCAAGTATCACTACTTCCGGATTTTCGTGACGCACTATCTTTATGGCATCATCTCCGTTGCTTGTGTCCAATACATTGTATCCCCTGTGCACAAGTTGCCTTGACAAGGCTTCACGAAACCGATCCTCATCATCAATCAGCAATACTGTCAACCTTGAATCCTTCTCATTTTTCGTTCTTTGCTCTCCCATCATCTGGTCCCTTCCAATCTAATCGTTAATAAACTAAAGAAATGCTGTTGCTGCTGTTGCTTCTTCTATGTGTCAACATATGTTTAAAGTTTGAAAGTAGGCTTTCATAGTTATCCCTCAACTTGTAAAAGGCTATGATTTATATATAGGCAGCGATACGGTAAACGAACTCCCTGTACCCTCGAGACTCTGTACGTCTATTGTTCCGCCCATCGTCTCCACAATGCTCAGAGAAACGCTTAGGCCAAGACCCGTTCCTTTCCCCACTTCTTTTGTGGTATAAAACGGGTTGAATATCTCTTTCATCTGGGCAGCGGTCATACCCTCACCTGTATCTTTTATGGTTACCAGGACATATTCCTCATCCCTGCCGGTGGAGATTGTGATCCTTCCTGAACCGGAAATGGCGTCACCTGCATTATTGATAAGATTTAGGAAGACCTGGCTGAGCTGGTCGGGATCAAGTGGGATTTCCGGTAGATCAGGGTCATAGTTACGTATAATTTCTATGTCTTTTATTGTAAACTCACGTATCTTCAAGCCGCTCAGTACCTTATCGAGGAGTTTATTAACATTGCAAAGAGCCAGCCGTGGCTCATCCTTACGTCCAAAATCGAGCAGTTGTTGGGTAATCCCTTTTGCTCGGAAAGCGGCTGAATCAATCACATCGATCTCGTCCAGTATATTTTCAGGGGATGCATCCAGATCGAACTGGGGGTCGAGCATGTCCCGGATAACCCCGGTTGTTGCAACGATCGTGGCCAGGGGATTATTGATTTCATGAGCAACTCCGGTTGCCAGTTCGCCGATCGATGCCAGTTTCGAGGCATGAATGAGCTGATGTTTGAGTTCATCCTGTTTTTCGGCTGTACTCTGGGCATAGCTAAGCAACCTACTTGACGTAAACCAGATTGCGGCTGCTATGGAAAATATGATACATGCAAGACTAGCGGTCATAATGCGCCTGGTTCGATACATCTGTGCGAGAGCGATGCTTAAAGGCTGTCTCACAATTAACGCCCATGGCGTTTCCCTGAGCCACGCATATGCGATGAGTATGGAATCGCCGTTTCTCCTGACTTCCGTCACCCCGGATTTGCCCGCAAGAGGCGGGATATACTCGCTCTGGCCGAGGAGTTTTCCCCTGTCAGGATCAACAATTTGATATTGTCCCTCTCTATTGATCAGGGAAGATTCAACCCCCTTGCCGTGACTTATGGTGCGAAGGAAAATATAGAACTTATCCGGGTCTAGTGTGGATCTTATAATATAAGTCTCTTTGCCGATTATCTGCCTGGTTGCGATGGTAAAATGGGGTTTTTTCCTGAATCCCAGATAGATATCACTGATGAAGTAATCCTGTTGCAGATTCAAAAGAGTTTTAAACCATTGCTCATCACTGTAGTCTTTGCCTTGAAGATGTGGAAAAGGACCTGTATACCCTATCTGAATCCCCTCTTCATTTAGAAACCCGATATCGATAAATGAATCACTGACCTGTCTCAAGGTTTGAAGATAACTCTCCATATTGTGCTGAGATGGGGACACGGTGAATTCGCTTCCGTGAAATATGCTGAACAGGTTGACGACTCTTTCCTGAAGAAAGAGATCTATGGTGTTCCTCTGACTGATGGACAGTGCCTCGAGATTGAGCTTCCCAATATTCTTCAATGTAGAATTGAATTGTATATGAAAATAGACGGATAGCACCGCATAAGGGAGTATCACGGCAAAGAGAAGACCAATAATGAGTCGAAATCGAACCTTTTTGAAATATTCTCTTCGGATATTCGTTCGGTTATCGAGGATTTGTCTTTTTGCAAAAGCCGCCTCGATCTTTTCATCTATATCCTCGATACTTGCCGGTTTCATGAGATAGTCTACTGCTCCGTATTTCAAACCATCCACAGCGGATTCTACAGTGGCATGACCGGTCAACATGATGACTTCAACCTGAGGAAATCTTTCCTTGATCTTTTTTAAGGTCGTTATCCCATCCATGCCCGGCATCTTAACATCAAGAATAACTACATGGATATCGTTGCCCTTTAATTTCTCCAGTGCGATTGATCCGCTTGATCCGGTTTTGACTTTATAACCTTTTCTTTCCAGCATCTTTTTTGTGGTGAGAAGAAACCGCTCTTCATCATCCACCAGCATCACATTTATATTTCCCATCTGTTCATTCCTGTTTTTATAATATCAATGAATCAAGGGTGTTAGATCATACAAGTCCCAGTATCTTCCACCAGATACCCGCTATCAGGACCAGGATACAAAGAAGGACAGGTGTGGCTACTAATCCGGCCTTGGTAAGGTCAACAGCCCTGAAATAGCGGTAACTGTAAGCAATTGCATTCGGTGGGCATCCGATAACCAGTAACAAGGCAAAGGAAGTGGACATACCCAGACACAATGCCATGACTGTAGGATCAACACCCTCCAGTTGAGCAATAGGTATGATGATCGGCAATATGAGCGCTGCAGCGGCAACATTGGCCATCGCATTCGTCACAAGGGCGCCGAATATCCCCACCCCTATAAATAGGAACAGCCAGCCGCTCCCTTTAACCAAGGGGAAGAATACATTTGCAAAATAATTAGCTGCCCCGGAGTATCCCATGGCCAAGCCGAGGGAGATGCCGCCCCCAAATATAAAGAGGGCAGTCCCCCACTCCAGATTGGCATGGATATCCTCCCAGTCCAAGATGTCGAAGAGAACCAAGGCGCCCACGCCTACCATGCCTGTAATGGAGTAATCTATACCGTGAAATCCTTTGGTTAACCAGGCGAGAAAGGTTAAACCGATGATGAGCACCGCCCTCTTTTCCATGGCAGTCCACGGGCCGAGCTCCTCGTCAAATTCAGGAAGCTCAATATTCGGATCGGGGCGGAACACAAGGTAGACTACTAATACGGCTATGGGCACGGTTATAATAGCTGCGGGCATTGCGTATTTTATCCAGTCGAAGAAGGTGATATCAATTCCGGTAAACTCTTTTAGAAAAGCGGCGGCAACCATACACCTGCCTCCTCCCACCAGAGTTCCCATTCCACCGCAGGAACAGGCAAAGGGAACGGAAAGCATCATGAAGTTCCCGGTTTTACTGCTGGGCTCAATACCTGCAGCCCTCATGAGAGGCAACATGGTAACGATCCCTATGGCACATGCTGCTGCATCGTGCATAAAGGATGACGATATTCCAAGCCCTGTTGCAAGGACGAAGGTGAACCTGGTAACATTCGTTCCCGCCCTCTTTATGACAAAGTAGCCAAGCCTCTTTGTAAGGCCTGTCTTATCTAGAGATATGGCAAAGATCAAGCAGCACATTATAAAGAGGACGACGGGGTGCATATAGGGAGCCCATGCATCTTTTACATCGGCAACTCCCATTATCACAAGAAATACTCCGATGAATATGGCCGTGATTTCAAGCGGTATGGGTTCTACCATGAAAAGGAAAATCAAGACCGCCAGGATTGCTAAAAACCTCTTCCCCCGTGGCGAAAGGCCATTTACGCAGTCGATTTCCACCTGGGTCATGTTCAGCTTAACAGCCTCATTTTTCAGATAATCTAACGAAGACTTTTCGCTTTCTTGATCTATAATCTCTATAGTATAGCCTTCGGCATTCTTATCAGACGCCGCGAGTAACCTAAACTCACCGCTTATATGTTGAAAGAATCTTTGATCATCATCACAGCCTATCCAAAACTTTGTCCCCTCAGGTCTGGGCAGCAGCATAACGATAACACCGAGTCCTAAGGCAAGACAAAGCTGGAAGATTTTGTTCTTAAAAAGCATATCTTTCTCCTTTTCGAATCATTCAAGTAGAAACGTACTGCACGTTACGCATCATACTGATGGTTTATTCCATATCCCGCAGTAAGTATTCAATAAGAGTCGATGCCTCCCATCTTATAAGCGGCCAATCGAGACAACCATATGCCCCTGCATTCATGGCTTCCTTTACCGTACCTTCCTTTTTTGTCGGAGTGTTAATGAGTACTACTTTACTCTTTGGAGACAGTGAACGAATATTCTTATAGATACTGAACCCATGGCGTTTATGGACGTTGCTGTCTATTAATATCAAAGTCCCTTTATCCTTGTTTATCAGTTGGGCCAGCTCATCCCATCGATCAATATACAAAAAGGTTATATCCATATCCCGAACAATCTTCTCGATTGTACGCTTTACTTCTTGTCTGTAACTGAAGACGATCAAATCCGATTTCATCAGTTCTCCTTTTTAGTCCACAACATCACTTGGATTCCTTTGAGTATATATTACAAGTATTATGCCCAATATCGTATGTTCAAGGAAAAAGGCAAATACACCAATTATATTAAATAGATAAAGAGAAAAAGAAGAATGCGGAGGAAAGGAGGAGGGCATTCCCTGAGGGTAATTGTGTATGAAATAAGACACTAGTCATACACGAGGAGAATTATGGCTGCATTATCGGTCGGTTATAAAGTGTATAAATAACGACATAATGTCTGAAATAAGACATATGTTCAGGTTAGATAGGATTGGCGGGCATAAGATTATATCTTTTAATCTTACTATAGAGAGTGCTTCGGCTTATCTCCAGTTTCCTGGCTGCCTTTTGTTTGTTCCAGTTCGTTTCGGAAAGGGCCTTAGTTATCAGCTGCTTCTCTGTTTCGCTCAAAGAAATATCAGGAAGCAGTCTAACACTCCTTGTGCTTAAGGAGATATGATCAGATTCGATCGTATCGCCCTTTGTAAGGATGACGGCCCTGGAGATAACATTCTCCAGTTCTCGGGCATTGCCTGGCCAGTGATAGTCGAGCAACAGATCAATTGCTTCCTTTGAAATATCTTTCACCTTTTTATTCTCTAAAATGCTGTGCTTTTCCAGAAAATGCCTGCTGAGCAACGGGATATCGTCAGTTCTTTCCCTGAGGGGTGGAAGATGAATATTTATGACATTCAGTCGATAAAAAAGGTCCTCCCGAAATTTTCTTTGATTGACCGCCGCTTCTAAGTCTCTGTTTGTGGCTGCTATGATCCGCACGTCTACCTTCATTGTCTTTTCTCCACCCACTCGTTCAAAACGCCGGTCTTGAAGCACCCTCAAAAGGAGTATCTGGGTTGCAAGAGACACTTCACCGATCTCATCGAGAAAGAGGGTCCCCTTGTGGGCTTGCTCAAAACGACCTTTCTTACAGCGGATAGCTCCTGTAAAGGCCCCTTTTTCATGACCAAAGAGTTCACTTTCCAGTAAATCAGAAGGATAAGCAGCACAATTGGCCACAATAAAAGGGCCTTCATTTCGTGGGCTTGATTCATGGATCGCTCTGGAGACCAACTCTTTTCCGGTGCCGCTTTCACCGGTGATCAGTATTGTGGCGTTGGATTGAGCAACATCAGGGATCAAATCGTAGATCTTTTGCATCTCCCTGTTCCTCCCGATCATCCTCATGAAAGAGGTGCGTCCCTTGACCTGGTCTTTGAGCATCCGAATCTGTTCATCAATCTCCACTGCTTGGACCAGCGGGTCTGTAGCATAAGCCATCAGAGTAGAAACAAGCCTTAAATTCTCCTGTCTTATACCCAACTCTTCAGGAAAAATAATCATCAAAAGGCCGACTCCTTCTGCATTCTTGACCAAAGGAAACAGGAACCAGTGAAAATAAACATCGAGAGAGTTTAGAAAACCGATCTGGTTACTTCGACTTATAAAAGTGGGTTCCGACCTTTTCCTTAGCCAATCTATAAGGTTCTCCCATCCCTGACTCTCGATCAAATTGGAGAAGACCTCTATTACATAACCGTGTTTATCCGGGTAGATCGGAGGTAAAAAATCGTCTCTTTTACTATTGAGAAGGAACAAACCAATCTCGCTTCCTGGAAAGATATTTTTTATAATATCGAATAGATGCATAGTTATATTGGATAAGGTCGGCCTTGATATTACCCTCTCTGTGAACTGATGCAATATGTCCAGGTCTCTCTTTGCTTTTTCCCTCTCTGTTATATCCTGGCCTATACAGACTACGCCGACGATGTTCTTTTCGGTATCCTTCATAAATGTATTGTTCCATTTCATGTATCGCTTTCGGCCACCTTTTGTGATCAGGAAATTACGTTTCTCAATGTCGGTATTTTCAGAGAGGGCGAATACGGATTCCCATTCTCTCCCGATAACCTCGTCCAGGGAATATCCTGATATGAATCTGGCGGCTGCGTTAAAGTATGTAATCCTTCCTTTCTTGTCCAGTGTCACGATAAAAGAACTGGTGGTTTCCCATATTCTTTCCAAGAGTTCCATTTCATGGCCCATTTTGTCTTCCCGGTCCGAAAGATCCGTTACTTCCCTTGCGTAGAGCACCATACGATCAAACAGACCGTCACTTCCCCTGACAGGAATTGCATGGGCAGAAGAAATTCTTTTTCCCCGTGCCGAAATACACGAGCAGTGATTCCGAAATACTTCGGTCTCATTATCGTAGCGTGCAGCGAGTTGAATCGGACAGATCCGTTCTCCAACAGGACAATGATGATGAAGTGCCTTCAGGATTTCATAACAAGTCTTATTTCTGATCTTTTCTAAATTGGTTGTCTTCAGCTTACAGAATGTTTGGTTTGCCCATATGATCTTATAATTTGTCACATCAATAACCAGAACTATATCCCTGCTGTTTTCTGAGGCATGCTCAGGAACCTGCATATCTTCCGTTTTAAAGGATTCAAGTTCGTTCTGCGCCGGAATGGCATGCGAATTCTTTACCTTGGACATACAACCCAATCCTCCCCTGGTTTTATCGATTCATCTTTGTTATTCCTTCTTCAAAGATGGCAAATCATTGAAAAAAAGATATTATTTGCATCATGCCATGATTGTCCCGCACATATGGAGACAGTATACAGACATCAGCATCTTCTTTACCTGCATAGATGAACCGTCATTACCAATATCGGAGCAGCTTCTTTATTTGGGTTGATCGGACCTTTTGTTCTTGTGCGTCCTTCTTCTCAATTGCCTGAGCAATCTTTTTCAGAAGTTCTTCCAGCTTTATGGGTTTCATAAGATAATCAAAGGCCCCCAGTTTCATCCCTTCTATGCTTGTTTCCACGGAGGCATGCCCTGTAAGCAAGATAACCTCGGTAAGAGGGTAAAACTTTTTGATTTCCTTGAGCACCTCTATACCATCCATGCCTCCGGGCATTTTGATATCCAGAACGACCACATCGAAGGGTTTTCCCTTCAGTACTTCCAGAGCCTCCTCTCCACTTCGAGTACCTACTGCGTCAACATCTCGTTTTTTCAAGCGGTTTGTAATGGTTTCCAAAAAATCCTCTTCGTCGTCAACAATCAAAACATTGAAGTAATGCATATGACCTCCTCGATCCTATCTCCTTTCCTGTGCCACAATCGGCAGCTCAACGGTAAAGGTTGAACCTTTCCCAATGCTGCTTTCTACGCGTATCGCCCCCCCCATCTTTTCAATGATACTATAGCTGACCCACAGTCCGAGCCCTGTTCCCTTTCCAGGCTCTTTTGTGGTAAAAAAAGGATCAAAGACATTCTTTTGCTTTTCAGCGGGTATTCCCTGTCCGTTATCCGATACACTGATATGAATAGACGAGTTTGTTCGCTGACTTTTCACTTGAATAAAACCGTTTTTACCTATTGCATCAATAGCGTTGGTAAGCAGATTCAAAAAGACCTGTTGAAGTTGGCTCTGGTCGCTTGCTATAATCGGAAGATCTTTAGAGAGGTCCGTTCGAATTTCTATGTTGTTTATCCGCGAATAATTCTCCAAAAGATTTGTTGTCTGATTTATTATATCATTTATATCTACATTCTCAAGCCTGGGTTCCATCCTTCTGGCATATCCAAGCATATTATGAACAACCTTTTTGGCCCGTTCAACATGCTCTTCGATCTTTTTTATAGAGAGCCTGAATTCATCCAGATTCCGGCTTTTCTGGAATTCTTCTTCGGCCAACAGGTCTTCCATCCATCCGGTTTTTTGTATAATAACCGCCAGTGGATTATTTATCTCATGGGCAACTCCTGCAGCCATTTTGCCTAAAGCCGCCAGTTTGTCTGACTGGACCAGTTGTGCATTGAGTTCTTGCATCCTCATGTCCGACTGGTGTATCCGTCCCACAGCAAGGCGTGTTGTAAAGACGGTAGTCATGACGATAGCGAGAAAGCCGAGGACAACGATGAATATCTCCACATTTCGAACAGCAAAGAGGCTTGCCATCTGATCGGTAGGGTTCTGACTGATTATAAGAAGCCATTTGTCGTTTCCAAGCCAGCTGCCCGCGTAGATCATATTCTCTCCTTGATCGTTTTTAAGTTCTACGGTTGTCACTCTCTTTCCAAAGAGGCTTGTCTTCAGATTTGATTGGGACAGTATTTTCCCAGCAAAACGTGGTTGAGTCTGAAATATTCCATCTCTATTGATGAGATACGCATCCCCTGTTCGTCCGATCTGCGCAGATCGGACGATTTCCTTCAAAATTCCAGGGTCTATGGTGGCCCTGAGAATCCAACTCTCTTTATTTTCATGACGTCGAACAGCTATAATAAAATGAGGTAGCTTCCTGAACCCCATATACACATCACTCATAAATACACCTCTGCTCATAACTTCCGCAAACCAAGGCTCCTCATAATAATTCCTTCCCTTAAGATCGTAAGGCCCCACATAGGCTTGGTGAATACCCATTGTATCAATAACACCCAAGTCAACAAAAGCCCCTGCCCTTGAATTCATTACTTTAAATATGTAATACAGAAACTCCTCCCGAACCATTTCCCTGAAAGAATGAGTATCTGCCATGGCACTCAGGATTGCAGTACGTTCCTTCAAAAAAAGATCTACCGCCTCTGCCTGAGCCTGGGCGCGGTATTTAATCTGTTCTTTAGTATTGTCCTTTAGAGTAAGGATAAACTGATAGTACATCGTTGCTCCTAAAATAACAAGGGGAGTAAAAGAGACCACTAATGTAAGGATTAACATCTTTCTTTGAAGGTCTTTATACAGCAGAGTTTTCACGAACGAATCCAAAATGTTAAAGGCGCATTTTGTGTATGAAAATTAAACATTACTATATTAATATACTACACTTTTTTCTCTTTGACAATTTCTTTTCTTTATAAAATGCTCTTTTTACCAAATTCTACTGGTGAAAATATTTGACAATCCGCCGTATTCGGGATATAAATGACGTATTTTAAACAGGTTCTCTTTAAACTTGACACAAGATAATGGTTCAACTATATTGTGTTAAAGGTAAATAAAACTATCTTTCAGCCCTAATGTGAAGGATCGAGGGCGAATTTGAAAAACAATTGAGTAAGGAGACCTTTAATGGATGATTGTAACATCCTGCTTGTCGATGATGAAACAGAGTTTTTAGAAACACTGGTAAAACGGCTAAAGAAACGAAGGTTGAATATCAGCGGAGTAAAGAGTGGAGAAGAGGCACTTGTCGTCGTAGGGGAAAAGGGCATTGATGTCGTTGTTCTGGATGTAAGAATGCCCGGCATTGATGGTCTACAAACATTGAAGAAGCTTAAGGAGGTAAATCCTTTAATCGAGGTGATTATGCTGACAGGTCATGCCTCCCTTGAGGTGGCCGTGGAAGGAATGGAGTCCGGCGCTTTTGACTATCTTATGAAACCGATAGATATCGATGAACTCCTTTACAAGATTGAGGATGCACATAATAAAAAGAAGATACAAGAGGAAAAGATAAAGAGTATGGAGAGGATGAGAGATTCACTTCAGTAGATATCTCTCACAGGTTGATTTTCTGAAATTACAAAAAGAGGAAGGAGCGGTATCGGGATGAAGTTTTTTAGGGAGTGGGGTAGATTCATGATAATGGGTGCTAAAGCACATGCAAAGTGGGAATTGGATATATCCACTACAATACTCGGTGATAAGAGAAGGATTCTTATCCTCGGTCTTCTCATACTTCCTGTACTAGTCGTCGGGCTTGCATTTGCAGAGCAGATCAGTACAACTCTGCCCGATGTGCTGGGAGGTAAAAAGGCTTACAGCCCGGCCTTTTACAGTACAGGGATATTTATCGTATCTATACTGATCGGCCTGTGCGCCGGACTTATCACCGGCTGTATCGGTGCAGGAGGAGGATTTATTATTGCACCGGCATTGATGAGTGCAGGCATCAAGGGCATATTGGCCGTCGGGACGGATCTATTCCATATATTTGCCAAGGCCATAATGGGAAGCGTGATCCACAGAAAGTTGGGGAACGTCTCAGTCCCCCTTGCCGTGGTTTTCTTGATTGGGGCGATAATAGGGGCAACAGTAGGCGGTATTATAAACCGTATACTTTACGAGATCAATCCTATACTCAGTGACGCATTTATCACAACCATATATTCCTGCATGCTTGGGTTTCTTGGAATTTACGCGTTGACTGATTTTCTCAAGGCGAGAAAGACCGAAGGTGATACCCATGCACCCCATGGAGGGAGTGCCCATGATGGAAAAATTGAAGGAGCTGAGATGGGCAATCTTCCAAAGAGGCTTCAATCTATAAAGATTCCTCCTATGGTGAAATTCGATTACAGTCTTACCCCTACAGGTCGGAGCATCTCCTGGTTTTTCCTGGTTCTCAGCGGAGCCATAGTTGGGATGGCCGCAGGAATCATGGGCGTTGGAGGAGGGTTTCTGACCTTTCCCATATTCGTATATATGCTTGGCGTATCGTCTATGACTACAGTGGGAACCGATATATTCCAAATAGTCTTTACTGCCGGTTATGCCTCAATAAGTCAATATGCAATCTACGGATTTGTCTTTTATACGCTGGCTATGGGCATGCTTTTAGGCTCCCTGATCGGCATCCAGATAGGGGCAATGGTAACAAAGGTCGTTCCAGGCATTACAATCCGTGGCTTTTACGCAATGGCCGTTTTGTCCGGTTTTGTCAATCGTATCTTTGCCCTGCCGGGCAAACTGGGTGAGTTGGATGTTATCCCCATATCAAAGGAAACTGCTGCCGTTTTAGATACATTCGGAATATGGGCCTTTTTCATCGTAATTGGTGGGTTTTCTGTCTGGGTGATTGGTACATTTCTTTTGAATATTCGAACCCTGAAAGGAAAGGAGGCATAAATAATGATCACGGAAAAGAATGAATTCTATAAAGGCCTTGGATTGTTAGTCGCATTTTTTATAATTCTTATATTTATGTTTATGCCTATCTTCAAAGGAGAAAACGGTCTTGAGTACCTAGATGCTCTCTATAACTCCATATCAAAGGGATCAGCATATTATATTCCTAAAGTAAAAGAAGAAACGGAAAAATATAAAAGCAACTCGGTAAGCCTTACACTCCCTATGACAAATGAAGCCCAGGCCAGACAAATAGCGCTTCTTTTTACGAAAAGCGGTGGAATAGTAGACGTATCTGAATCTTTTTTAAAAATTACCTGTGACTTGGGCATAGTACTCGAAAATTGCCTTATCGATGCAGACATGATGTATGCAAATAACGGCAGGGCAGTTGTAGACAAGTACGGCTACGATGAAAAGCAGGTTCTTTATAACTGGTGGAACTCGTTTAAATTAATGGATAAGGAATTAAAGAAGCAAAAGAAGTTTAAAGAGGCTCATATCATTGAATTAGTGAAAAAAAAGGCTGTTGAAACCTCTTACAACTATTATGAAATCGAGCCTCAAAGGATATCGGAAAGGTTTGGTCTTGTTATCTTTTCCCTTGTGTTCTATGTAATCTACACATTATGGTATGGTTTCGCCATTATGTTCTTATTCGAGGGGTGGGGCTTGCAGCTTGAACATTAATGAATCGGGTTATTATTTAAGAATCCAGCATTCTGCTTGATTGAGCGTTATTCGCTGATTGATCTTCGGAAAAGAGGCTGTAGGCAATCGAAATTTAATATCTTGCCTGTAGCCTTTTTTGATTTTAGCGTATCCGTTTCTAATGATTAGGTCTTTATTAAAAAAAATGATGAGTTATGGGCATAATTCCTGATATTTTTAATAAGCTTTTCATCAAGAAAAAAAAAGAGGAAACCATTAATGTCGAGCAGCTCCGTGTAGAATTTAAAGAACGATATCATGGCTTTAAGCTCCTCTTGAGCGCCAATAGCAAGTCTCTTGAGATAATGGCGGACATTGAGAAGGCACTGAGCGAATCCAGGCCTTTTGGTATGTCCTTTATTAGATCCAATTGTACCTCGATTTCCGTCAATGTATTTCGTATGATTAGTAAAATAAACGGCCTTGCACCAGGAAAGTACAAAAAATTATATGAAAGGTTTAATGATATTCAGCAGCGTATAGAGCAGTTGCTTACTCAAACAAGGGTGATAAAAGATGACCGGCTGATTATTCCCTTGAAAGCGATCAATAAGGAGATGGCCGATCTTGTGGGAAGTAAGATGGCGAACCTTGGCGAGATAAAAAAAAGGTTGTTTTTAAAGATACCTGCTGGTTTTTCGATAACATCGTATGCTTATGAAAGATTCATCGAGTACAATGACTTGCAGGCGGAGATAAACAGACGTTTTCAGTCGGCCGATGTAGACCAAATAGAAAGGCTTTACACCCTGAGTTCTGAGATTCAGCAGCATATTATGAGGTCTACGGTGCCAGGAGACCTTGCAGACGCCATCATGGAGGCATGGAAGAAGATTGAGCAAGAGACAGGAAATGAGATAACTATGGCTTTGCGAAGCAGCGCCGTTGGTGAAGACGAGGCAGGGAGCACCTTTGCAGGGCAGTATCGCTCTGTATTAAACGTAAGCAAAGAGAATATTACTCATGCGTATAAGGAGGTTATTGCGAGTAAATACAGCCTCCAGGCTATATCGTACAGATTGAGCAAGGGGTTCAAGGATGAAGATATCCCCATGTGTGTGGGATGCTTGGTGATGGTCGATCCTGTTGCAGGTGGCGTTACCTATTCACGTAATCCCTTTGATACGACTGATGATTCGATCTTTATAAATGCTGCGTGGGGATTACCAAAGTCAGTGGTTGACGGGAGTGTTGCGTGTGACCTCTTTGTTGTATCGAGGGAAAATCCAATGGCGATTATTCAAAATGATGTAAGAGTCAAGGAAAGAAAGTATGTATGTTTTCCTCATGAAGGGGTCTGTCGAATGGATCTGGCCGGGGATGTTAGGAATTTACCGGCTATAGAACAGGACCAGATTTTCGCTCTTGCAGAACTTGCAGTTAAAATCGAAGATTTATATGCATCCCCCCAGGATATTGAATGGGCTATCGATAGCGATGATACAATTTATATCCTGCAATGTCGTACGTTGCAACAAAGAGATATAGAAAAAAAAGTTTGTAAAGACACTTTAAAACCTAGTAAAGTTACGACTATCGCAAGGGGAGGGGTAACTGCAAGTCCAGGTGCAGCCTGCGGAACTGTGTATACAGTGAACAGAGACATAGATGTCCTTCAGTTTCCGAAAGGAGCAGTGCTTGTCACTCGACAGTCACTTCCCAGATGGGCCTCCCTCTTAAACCGTGCTGTTGCTGTAATTACTGAACAGGGAAGTTTTGCAGGGCATCTTGCAAATGTTGCAAGGGAATTTGGAATTCCCGCGCTGTTCGGAGTTGATTCTGCCATGGGAAAGATACAAAATGGAGATTTGGTAACGGTAGATGCAAATAACCGTGTGATCTATAAAGGCAAGGCCGAGTATCTGCTAATCGGTTCGGCTTCAAAAAAGACACTCATGGAAGGAAGTCCTGTTTATGAAACCCTGAAACAAGTTGGCAGGCTTATTACCCCTTTGAACCTTTTAGATCCGGACTCTTTAGACTTTACCCCTGAAAACTGTAAGACTTACCATGATATTACCCGTTTTGTTCATGAAAAAGCAGTACAGGAGATGTTCAATTTTGGAAGGGAACACAATTTTTCGGAAAGGTCCAGCAAACAACTTTACTATAAAGTGCCAATGCAATGGTGGATATTGAACCTTGATGACGGATTCAAAAAAGAGGTGAGGGGAAAGTATGTTAAGCTGGAAAACATTGTCTCCGCCCCCATGCTGGCCTTCTGGAAAGGGTTTACTGCAATCCCCTGGGATGGACCACCGGCAATCGACGGCAAGGGTTTGATCTCAGTCATGTTCCAATCAACTGTAAACAGGTCATTAACACCTGGTGCACGTTCGGAGTTTGCGGATAGAAATTACTTCATGATATCGAAAGATTATTGCAGTCTGAATTCAAGACTCGGGTACCATTTTTCTATTCTGGAGGCACTTGTGAGTGACAGGGCAGGCGAAAATTATATCAGTTTTCAGTTCAAAGGCGGTGCAGCAGATTATCACAGAAAACTGAAAAGGATTATGCTGATAAAGGAAATTTTGGAGGAGTATGATTTCACAGTAGAGGTAAATGAAGATAACCTGATAGCTCGGTTAGAGGGATATGAAAAGGACTACATGTATAAACATCTTGAAATCCTGGGTTACTTAACCCTTCATACCAGACAGATCGATATGATCATGTCTAACAATGCTTCAGTCAACTATTATAAATCGAAGATTGATAGAGACCTTCAAAGCATAGTCTGCCCTCAATGATCGGATTATCCAGGTCTTTCTGTTTTATATTAAACATAGAAACAAAGGAGTGGCCGCTCATTGCATCATCATAGAAAGAAGACAAAACATATGCTGTTGTCAATCCGAAGAAGACTTTTTAAGATATGCAGCCTTAACCTTAGCCAATAATTCATTGAGGTCGCATGGTTTTGTAAGGTAATCATAAGCCCCCAGTTTTAAACCTTCATTAGCTGCTTTTTGCGAACCATGGCCAGTGAGCATGATTACCTCCATAGGCGGATAGAGTCTTTTGAAGATTTTAAGCGCCTCGAGGCCATCCATGTCTTCCATCTTCAAGTCCAGAATAGCTACATCAAAGTCTTTTTTCCTGAGAGCTTGAATAGCATCTGAGGCTCTCAAGAAAGGGGCTACATTGATATTCCGCTTCGATAACCTCTTAGACAGGACATTGACATAGCCCTCTTCATCATCCACTAGAAGGACATTGATCCGCCCCTTTTGATCTGTTTCTGTCCCTGTCATCTTTATGACTCACTAGTCGAATTTTGATGAGAGTTCCTTTACCTTGGCCTCTCTAATCTTTTCTTCATGTTTGCTCTTTTTATCCTTTGCCTCTTCAATCTTAGACAAGAGTTGTTCCATCTCACATGGTTTCATAAGATAGTCAAACGCACCCAGTTTCATTCCATCAATGGCAGATTCAACAGTGGCATGAGCTGTAAGCATGATAACCTCAACAAGAGGGTATTTGGATTTTATCTCTTGTAATGCTTCTATACCATCCATACCCGGCATCTTCACATCGAGGATAATAACATCGATCATCCTGTTTAATTCGAGTTTATTCAGTGCCTCATGACCGCTGAAGGCACTAATTACATTTAGTCCTTTTTTAGAGAGCCGTTTGGTCATCGCTTCCACAAAGGGTTCTTCATCATCAACCAACATCACATTTGCCATCGTCATTGGACAGTCCTCCTTTTTCATGATCGATTATATATGAAACTTTTTTTTATTTACTTTATGCCTTTTTCTCAAAAGGGTTGATTGGGAAACGAACAGTAAAAGATGTGCCCTTTCCTGGTGCACTCTTGACGGTGATCGTCCCTCCCAATCTGTCAATTATTCCATAGCATATGGACAGGCCAAGACCTGTCCCCTTTCCTACAGGCTTTGTAGTAAAAAATGGATCAAATATCCTCTGAATATGGGCTTCAGGAATCCCACATCCTGAATCAGAGACTTCGATTACAACATTACTATTATCCATATGGGTACCCAACTTAATAGTTCCGCCATCTTTACCAACCGCATCTATTGCATTATTGATCAGATTCAAAAGAACTTGCTGAATCTCTGATGGTGATGCTTTTATAAGTGGAATATGTTGATCAAGTTCAGTTTCAATCTTTACATTACTGTATCTTGCCGTTCTTTGTGAAAGCCCAACTACCTCCTCAATCAACTCGTTTAATCTGAGATCTGTTAATTGTGAATGAGTTTTTCGAGCAAAGCTTAATAGCTTATGGGTGATCTGTTTGCATCTTATTCCCTGTGCCTTTATCTGTGCTAAGGCTCGCTGGAGTTCTTTAAGATTGTCGATGTGTTGGAACTCCTCTTCTTCAAGCAGGTCTCCAATCCAACCCGCCTCTTCCACCATTATGGCTACAGGGTTATTCACCTCATGGGCTATACCTGCTGCAAGTTCTCCTATGGACGCAAGCTTCCCGGCCTCTATAACTTGCTCACCCATTTTGATCCTCTCTTCATCGGCCATCTTTACGCGACCTACCATGGCCCTGGCGAGGAAAAAACTAACTACTAAGACTGATAATAGGCTAATAAATGCTATAGTAATAACCAACCGTCTCACGTGATGGAGTGATGAAAATGCATCAAAGGAGTCCTGCTGGCACACCAGTACCCATTCACCATTCTTGAGGGCCGAGATAGCATAGACAATCTTATTGCCATCATCCTGCTTCCTCTCGATAATCGAGACCCCAGTCTTTTCTGCCCCTTCTTTCTGATAGAAATCGGCAAGGGAAACCCCCCTGCTTTTCCCAAATCTTGGCTCTGTTTGAAATTCTCCATTGCGATTCAATATAAAGGCATGGCCTGTTTTACCTATCGTTATATTCTCAACCAACGATGTGAATCTTTCGATATCTATAGTAGATCTTATGATCCATATGTTCCCCTGGGGATCCCTCTTCTTTAATGCAATGATGAAATGAGGCAACCCACGGAGCCCAAGGAAGACGTCACTGATAAAATAATTCTCCCCCATTGCTCTTTTGAACCAGTCCGCATCCGAATACCTGGCATCTTCAAGTCTGAAAGGGCCAGCATAGGCGCGCTGATAACCGGCACTGTCTACGATACCCAAGTCGACAAAATCCTCATATCTTTCTCTCAATATATTCAGTTTTATCCGCAAAAAGGAGTCATCGAGGAGTTGTTGAGCAGTGAAAGTGTCTGCCAAGGTTTGGATATTGGCCAGTTTTTCATTTAGAAAAGTATTTATATGGACCTTATGCTCGGTCACAATGACTTCCATGTAAGCCATAACATTGGCCTTTATGGACCGACTGTAGTAATAAAGAGTTACTCCGCCTACCAAAATAAGGGGTATAATTGAGATTGTAATCATTAGTATCACGATATTCCTCATCAAGGAGCGGTAATAATAACGATTCTTATCAGGGTCAACATTCATTTTATAAGTCTACCCATAGGAGAAGTTCATGGATGTTTTCAAGGATCTTCTCTTATGTTTTAATAAACGGTCACTTAATTTGAACTGGCTGCAAGTACAGCCTTTGCTGTTTCTGTAATCCCTTCTGGAAATCCCACAAAATTGTAAATGATCATAAAACCCAGCACCCATGTAATCGCCAGTGAGATGAACCATAGGGCAAATCCGTATTTGACAAAATCAAATGGATTGATTATCCTCTGACCCGTATCAGGATAGACACCGAGTCCATAAACTATGGCATTGTTGGGTGTACCCACGATCAAGAAATGGGCAAAGGATGTAGCAAAAGCAGTAGCCAGACCAACTGCCCATGGCTCTCCTGCTACACCAGTCATAACACCCATTGGGATTGCTATAGGCCCAAGTAACGCAGTAGTACCTGCATCTGACATAAAGTTTGTTATCAGTCCAGAGAAAAAACTCATTCCTACCCACAACCCCAGGCCGCTTCCAAGGCCAAATTTCGTCAGATTATCTAAGAAAATCTCCGCCAACCATAAGGCTGCTCCTGATTCCTTTAAGAGGGTACCCAGGGTAAGGGCTCCGCAGTACATGAACCATGCATCCCAAGATATCCCCCCCAATATCTTTCTCCAATCTGAGACCTTGAAAAGAACAGGGATAAGAAGGGCCAGTAAAGCAGGTCCACCGAGACCGAGACCGTGCCCCCCAAATATCCATAGGACAAGTATTAAGAGCATCATAGCAAAGGTCACCTTTTCAGCATAACTCATAGGCCCCATTCTTCTTGTCTCTTCTTTTATTGCAGCAAGCCCCGGGGTGAGATCCTTTGTTTTGACCCTTCTGAAAATAATCATCATATACCCTGCCACAGCCAATCCTAATACAGGAGAAAGAGGGAGGCCATATAACATCCACCTGCCAAAACTCATTGGGACTTCGTATTCTGACCAGAATCCCATCATGATCACATTACGACCTCCGGCTGCCGGCGAACCTACACCGCCAACGTTTAGAGCAAAACAAAGCGCAAGCAAGAGAAGCTTGGCAAGATCGGGATCGTGTTCAATCTTGCCATTTCTGCTGTTGACAGCCACAGCCCCCATATAGACCGCCGCCATAACAGGAGCCATAAACGCAGCCATAGCATGAGCAGAAATAAAAGCTCCGATTACTGACATTGACACACATAGAACTACAATAGGCAGAACGAACCCCTTAGTCCACCCCAGAATCCATGTAGCTAGTCTTTTATGTAATCCTACATCAATTACAGTGACACCCATGGCGAGTACACCCAATAAAAAAAGAGGGGCATCACCTGCAAATGACTTCCCTATGTCTTTGGTGGGCAATAGCCTGAAAAAATATGCGAATATAGGCATGAGTATCCCCACAAGACCTATGGGGAGCGCTTCAGTAGCAAAATAGATAATAGCCATTGGGATCATCGCTAAAACTAGTTTCATCTTCCACGCTGCATTTGCCATGTCACTGGCCACATGCCATTCGATCATCTTTTGTCCAAATCCTTGTTTTTCGACCAACTCTATCATGCTTTGAGGAATAGGTAGTGCAAAAGCAATAATAGTAAAGATAGCAGCTCCGGTGATTATCCACAGCAATTTATTCGATTGAGATTCACTTCCATGTACATCATGATCTATGTGCTCCATATAATTTCCCCTTTCTCAAATCCTACAAGACTTGATCCTTTCGCAAATCAGTTTGAATACATCTACAAGACGTAATATGCCGACAATTGTATTTTCCCTGGTTACAAGAAGGGATTGATGGTGACCAATAATGAGGCTATGCAATGCGTCGCCAAGTGTTGCATTCTCATCAATCTTTTCACCCTCAGTAGGTCTATACATCACCTCTTTAACCTTTCTGTTGGCGACTCTATTGCAAATATCATCCAGATTATCCTGCCATAAGCTGCGTTTCTCTATCATCGAGCTGATGAATTCAGTGCTGAGGCCTGAAAGAGAAACAGATCTAATGTCTCCAAAGGTTTCATATTTGGGTTCAAGGCCTTTTATCACATCCCACTGGCTCAATTTTCCCACAATTGTTTTGTTATCATCGTATACAAGGATGGCACGATGGGTATAATGGGAAGCATCAAACTCCTGCTGTGCCTTTTCCAAAGCCTCAATAGCCTCGGACAGTGAAGAATTTTCATTCACTGTTGCATACTCTTCTAAATGTACCAATAGATCTTTCACTTTTATTTTTTTCATTGGATTTTTCTCCTGAGTTGAAAATTAATTTTAATTTATTTCCATCCACAAATGGATATTTAATGCCCCTGCATTTACCCAGTAAATGCAATTATCAAACCATTTGTGGACTCAATAAAAACCCATGTTATTATACGGCTAAAGTCTTTAAATTACTCGACTTTACAAAGATATGCCAATTATTAAATAATTTTATATTTATATAATAAAATACATAAAAATGGCAAGAAAAAAAGAGTGTGTTTTTGTAATGACCAAATACAATTCACCGCTAGGTCTTGAATTGATATTTATAAAGTAGAAATAATTGTGGGAATGTGGGTAACTCTATAAGAGTTACCCACATTCCCACAATTAAAGAAAGGCGAGGTTCCGGCAAAAAGGTATATACTTATTTTTCAAACAGATATTGGGCTGTAGTCGTTCTTTTTACATATGACTAGTAGAATCTCTAAGATAAAACTCATAAAGGCTCTATGGGAGAAGACCGGATATGTTTCTGTCAGAATTGCCTTTTACTTGAATAAAGATCATAATATAACTCTGCCGCTATCTACGGCCATATTATTAAATACGCGAAGGAT
>JAXHVA010000219.1:0-3976 GCA_034189035.1 Thermodesulfobacteriota bacterium | reverse complement strand
TTTAATATAAAGTATACTGCCGCCCCATCTTATGTGCCAGGATGGAAAGGGCTTTTCCCTTACCGTGTTTATTGGTGAGCCTGTTGAGATATCTCTTCCCCGGTTCATTGCCTTTAAGGAAAAAATGAAAATGGGGTCACATCTTATAAATATTGACTCGTTATTGGGTCTTGTTTATAATTTTAGCTTCATAAATGGATCTTCACTATCACAAGGCAAGGAAAAAGAGATGACAAGGCCTCTTCGGATTGGATATCCTTGCGCGCATTATCATGTTGTAAACCGGGGCAATAATCAGGAAAATATCTTTAAAAACGATAGAGACAGATAAAAGTTTATAGAGTACCTTAAGAGAGCTAGCGATAGTTTTTGTGAAGACTCCAAAGGCTAATCCAAGCCTATCAATGCGATGGATCAACGTCAGCTATGCCACATACTTCAATAGAAAACGTGACCGGCATAGGTATCTTTTCCAGGGAAGGTTCAAAGCGATTTAAGATGCGACCCTTACTTATTCCTATCAGGCTTAAGACTAGAAAAAAAGGAGTCGAATTGCAGCAATTCGCCCCCCTTAACAAAAAAGGTTATACTAACTAAAATGTCTACAGACACTCATCAGCACCCATATCATACCCATTTGCCTGAGGCCTTGCATCTCCGTCTATATCATCACTTGGTGCAGAAGATGCGGTGCCACTATCAATACAGCCCGAATTCATGGTAAGGTGATAATCTCCAGCACCTACAAATAGAGGATCTTCATCTATATTTCCAACACCTGCATACCCGCCTTGAATATCAGAATAGGTGATGTCCACAGTTCCACCAGGCAAATTGATCTCGTTTGGAACACCAGCAGCTGTATCACCCCAAAAAACGCAGTTTATCGCCGTCATTGCTCCACCGTATACGCGAACGCCACCGCCGTTGTTTGTTGCGGTATTATCACTAATGGTACAATTAGCCGCAGTTAGAGATGCATTGGTACCACAGTAAATACCAGCACCGCTGTCACCAGCAGTATTATCTATAATATTACAGTTCGTTATTGTCGGTGTACGTCCCCAAAAGAAAACTCCGCCACCCCAGTAGCCTGTATTTGCAGAAATAATACATTTTTCTACTGTTGGGCCGGCGCCGATACAACCAATACCTCCACCAAAACCACCATTACCATTGGTAATAGTAAATCCTTTCAAAACAGAATCATTACCTTCATTATTCCAGAATGTAACAACAACATCAAGCCCACCACCATCAATAACAGTAGCCTCTGGACCATCTCTGCCAACCAGAGTAATGGACTTTCCTAGAAAGTTGATATTCTCATAGTAAGTTCCTGAATCAACAACAATGGTGAAGCCATTTACTGCATTTTCAATTGCTTCTTGGATTGCGCCATACTCGCTTGGAACATATATCGCATCACCATGCTCATCCGCTCCCATATCATGGCCATTGTTAAGTGGTCTGTAATCACCGTCTATATCGTCAGATGGAGCACCAACCGATGTGCCTAAATCAATACAGTTGGATAGTGGAGTTATATGATAGTCGCCATTACCAACAAATAAAGGGTCTTGATCGATGTTTCCTATGCCAACATACCCTCCTTCAATATCAGAATAGCTGATATCAACAGTACCTCCGGCCAAATTAATTTCATTTGGAGCGCCGTTAGCGACATCGCCCCAGAATATGCTATTTACTACAACCATATCAGCTACGCATACGCGAACGCCACCGCCATAGTTCGCAGCTGCATTATCGCTTATAGTGCAGTTAGTTACTGTAATTAATGCATTAGAACCACAATAGATACCAGCACCACTATCATCAGCGATATTGTCAGCAATGATACAATTCGTGATGTTTGGTGTGCGCCCCCAGAAGAAATTACCGCCGCCCCAATAGCCGATATTTGCTGTTATGATACAATTATTGATCGTTGGTCCGGCTTCTATACAGCCAATACCACCACCAAAACCACCATTACCATTGGTAATAGTAAATCCATCAAGAATCGAATCGTTGCCTTCATTATTCCAGAAGGTGACCACGACATCAAGTGCACCGCCATCGATAAGCGTGACTTCTGGGCCATCAGTACTAACTATAGATATCGCTTTACCCTGAAAGTTTATATTCTCAGTATATGTTCCAGGGCTAACATGGATTGTGTCACCATTGATTGCATTGTTTATAGCCTCTTGAATAGTTAAATAATCCGCAGGAACATAGATGTCACCAACCATCATAGCCATTGACTGACCGGACAAAAGAGTATCAGGGGCAGATACTTCTTTTGTGCTCGATCCTTCGATTAAAGCGTTATCACCTGATAAGGTGGTACTCTTACTTTTTCCATTTTGTTTAGTAACAACAACACGCGATGATCGGATTTTAGTGTCGTCAGTGTCGAAGATCCCAAGAATTTTTGTTGAGGATATTACTGCAGCAAGAACCTCAATATTGGCTTTGCCTTCTCTTACTATTGCAACCTTGTCGCCTGATTCAAAACCACTACCAGTTAATTCTACCATTTTTGTATTACTGTTTTGACTAGGCGATTTTAACTTTGCGGCTCTTAATTTCAGATTCGAGGTTTTCTTTACTTTTCCTTTAAGTCTTTCGGCCAGACGTTCTTGCGCACTTTTTCTTGAAATCTTTACAGGTGTTGCAAATGGGCTTGTTGAAGCTACAACAGGGGCTGATACACTTACCAACGTTATCGCATCCATCAATTTTACGATTTCACCAGACTTACTTGTAACAACCAGATTCCACGAACCAGCTTCTGCACACTTAGCGTCAAAAATAGCGACCATCTCAGTAGAGGATTTAACTATAGGAAGTAGAAGGATATCATTTTGTCCATTTTTTTTCAAAGCCACCTCATCTCCTACCTCAAAACCACTGCCTATCAATTCGGCAATCATTACTGTACCCCGGTTATCTGCAGTATCTTGTATAACCGAAGAGAGGGTAGGTGCAGCAAAAGTTTGAACAGGAACGAAAAATGCGCTAACACAAATGATAATTGACAATAACTTCATTAGTTTCTTCATCTTCATTTCCCTTTCATTAAAAAAAGACATTAAATCAAGTTTCTACCGATCCAACTGTTTTCTTCACCACCTCCTGTTTTTCATATGAATAGACGACAAACTTTTAAATATTTAGACTCGGAAAAAAGACGCCTAGTTTAAAAAAATAGTAGCTCTTTAAAACCTTTTTTAAAATTTTTGATAATAATATATCCCTCGTATGGCCACAGGTTGCGTTTTTTTGATGAGCAATGACCTTCAAGAGCAAGGCGCGCAGCAACGAGCTATTTCAAACCCGAGCAACATAGGTTGATAAGAACTTCCTTTTTAAGATAAGAAGTATAGGGAAAGTACCGTTGTGCGTCAAGCACAAAATTCCCGCATAATGTTGCACAAAATGAAAACAAAATGAATAAAATGGGGTCACATCTTAAATATTAAGTATTGACTCGATTGGGTCTTGTTTATAATTCGAGCATCATAAATGAATCTTCACTATCTCAAGGCAAGGAAAAGGAGATGACAAGGCCTTTTCGGATTGAAAGAAGATAAAAGATAAAAGGGACAGGCAAATAATACTTACCGTGTTGACAGGTTTAGATACAGAACCAGGTATTTTAGAGACAGTAGTGTAATAGGTTATATTCCCCCGAAAAAGTGGACACGGTGTTAAGCCGCCATTTTGAAGACCTCGTATTGACAAGGGTTCATATACATGTAAAGCCGAATGACGACGTTGTCTATTATAAAATAATTCGATGTAATCGAACAGGCTAGCTTTTGCCTCTTTACGGGTATTGTTCTGTATGCCCATTCAGTCTTTAGAGAATGGAAGAAGCTCTCCATTGGGGCATTGTCCCAGCAGTTGCCTTTACGGCTCATGCTGCATATTAAGCCGTTGTCTTTTAATAGGTTTTGATATGCATTAC
>JAXHVA010000218.1:0-4068 GCA_034189035.1 Thermodesulfobacteriota bacterium | reverse complement strand
CGCTGATCTTCCAAAGACACCGGTACCATCAACAATTGATCGTAATTGTAATCTCGTATCGCACCATCTATGATTCTCCATTTAATTACTAGTGTACTTGTTCTTGCTACATATCATAGATAAGCCCTATTGCCATTTTATATATGCAGTACAAACTACTTTTTCGACAGGCTCAACGACCAGAATCACTAGTAATGGAGTCTGTAAAACAGTAACTGGCACGCCATGCTTAGTAATAGTTATCCGTTTTCCTTTTAATACACGTTTAAGCAATTTGGGAAGATGGGTTTTTGCTTCATATGCACCAACTGTTTCCATAATAATCCTCTAGTTTAAAATGGCTTCAGACGAAGGTAAATAAAATTTCCTTTATCCCATATATAAATCATATCAGAGCAGGTCTCTATCCATTCTATCCTTATTGCAGGATTGGGTATCTTTCTCCTTTTTTCATTTTCATCAGCCATTGAAATTACGACTTAGCCAGGGTCTTCGATCCCTAAATTCTGTAGTGCCAAAATGGTGATTATTGAAGAGGTAACCTGTTGGTTCTAAAATATTTTTTTTGAAAACATGCAATTGGGCCTACATCACATTCGCCTTGATACCGATGGGTGACTAGTGCGGAATGGGAAGAAAAGCTTATGTTTTGTAGATTTAATCACGTATTATTTGCCCGCCCCTTTTATTCATTTTATTCTGTTTCTATTCTTCTTTTTGTTCTTTTATTATCCTTGATATTTTGTCTCTTTTATTTCTTTAATCGGCAGAAAAAAATAGGGTAAATATTTAATGTATTGCACAAAATGAGAAGTTGATTACTTGGTTCAACCGGATTTATTTTGGTTCTAGAGCTTCGCTAAATAAATAAATTCGATATGTTGTGAACGCTAGTACTAACCCCTACAAAATTTGGCCTGAAAATTGCTTAATATTGGGACGAGTATTATTTTATGCTTTATATTTTCAACTGTATGGTTTCGACTATTACCTGGATCATTTCAATGGGAATCGAAGAAATAAAGGCTTTGGGAAAAGCTAAATTTAAGCCAATATCTGGAGATTCACTTATTTTTTTGGATTGAATTATATATTAATCATAGTCGTCATTTTTATTTCACGGATATACAGTAGGAAAATTACTACACTAGAGGAGGATGTCAATTTTTATAAAGATCAATCGAATCATTTTGTTTTTCTGCCGTGTATAACTTTCATGAATAGGAATAGAGAATTCCCCCTGTCGGGTTTATGGTAGACTTATCGAAATCAAACTCAAGCATTTGCCCTCTCTGTAAAATATTTTACAACTCTTTGATTGCCAAGGTTGTTCATTAAACCAACCAAACCGCCGTTTTACGTACTTCATATACTCGGTTGTGTGAGTCGAGGGAAGCTGCTAGCCTTCCCCTTATCCCGATTAACACTTATTTTTGAAGGGGGGTGATAAATATGGATTAGAAAAGTCTTAGAAAGGGAATAGTAAACACTTATTAATAAAAGAAGGAGGTAAACAAATGGCTAATATGAGAATCGCTATGAAAATGATTGACCCCGGAGTCGTCATGTACCTAGTCATCATTGAAAAGATGATTGAGAGATACGCTGGTGTGATGAAGGTTCGACCATCCGAGAAGTTCTTTAGCATGGTACATGAAGTGGTTATGAACCATGTAATTGATAAAGAGGAACCGCCGGAACAAATTCGTACAGCAGTTCTAAATGTTGCGGACGATATGATGGCGGGACGGGATGTAACATTACGTGCTGGTGATTACATTGCCCTAATGGATTACGCCCGAGAAATTGGTGTTATGAAATAATTATGGTCTACATTACAGGAGAGAAGGTACAGATCCTTTTCTCCTGTAATCCAATGTGCTTTTACTAATTTATATGGAGGATTGTTGGTTATGAAGTTTGAGGGATTTCCGTTTGTTATTGGTTTTGAGTTGACCCTTGCATGTAATCTGCGCTGCAAGCACTGTGCATCATCTGCTGGCCGCCCTCGTGTAAATGAGCTCAGCCTCAATGAAATTCTCAATATATGCGATCAATTCCCTGACCTCCTGGTTCAGGAAGTTGACTTCACTGGCGGAGAGCCTCTTCTCCACTCTGAATGGGCGAGGATTGCCATTCACCTTCACAAATTGAATATTCCTGTACGCATGGTTTCAAACGGCATACTTTTAAAAGATAATATATCGCGTATCGTCGATTCTGGAATCGCCACCTTTGGTATCAGCATTGATGGCCTTGAGTCCACGCATGATCACATTCGCGAGAAGCCAGGACTGTTCAAACAGATTATCTCCGGAGTAGAGGCAGCACTTGCGGCAGATATACCAATAGCAGTGATCACAGCCGTTAATAATCATAACGTAGGTGAATTGCCGCAATTGTATACAATTCTGCACGGTTTAGGTGTTCGTCTTTGGCAGGTCCAACCAATATTTTCGCGAGGCCGCGCACAAGAAGAAAAGCTGCACCTATCAGAGTCCTCCTTTTTGGAAATGGGTGAGTTTGTGCATAGTCATGTTACTGGGTGTGATTCAGTTGGATTTAATATGATGCCTGCTGATGGTGTTGGCTATTTCACCGAGCTCGACACAAGGAATACAGCCTGGCAAGGTTGCGCCGCTGGCATGGCAACCTGTGGTATAACTGCAGATGGTAAGGTTAAGGGTTGTCTATCGTTCCCAGATCATCTGGTTGAGGGAGACCTGCGTAAGCAAGATCTATGGAGTATTTGGTTCGATAAGACTTCGTTTATTTATAACCGTCGCTTCTTGCTTGAAGATCTTGGCGAGAATTGCACAAACTGTGAATTCGGCGAGCAATGCAGAGGTGGATGCTCTGTTATGTCTTACACAGCCACTCAGCAATTCCATAACAACCCATACTGTTTTCATAGAATTCTTTCTCATGGACATAAATAAGGATAGTCAAGTAGTGCAACAAAGTAAGCCCTTCAATTCATACTGGTAAAATCCAGTCTGTCAAAGATTAATCAAAGCATACAGGCCGATGCAGCAGAAACAAAAAGGACAGACAGATACTATTTTTATTCAATAAAGCTTCTTTCAGAAAGATTTTTATCTATGGGCATTTTTATCCAACCATCCCAATGTTTTATTTCGATCGGCGTATACAGGCCTTCCAACATTGATGAGTAAGCTGTTGACAAGGTATGTCAAAAAATACAATCGCAAACACAAGTGCCACGGATAGCTTTTCCAGAATCTTTACAAGTCTATCATTTGTCAAGAAGACATCTACCTTAAGGAACTTATTCGTTTATATTCATTTACACCCTTTACGAGTGAAACTTGTTTCAGATATGACTGGGTTAAACAGATATAAGTATAGTAGTCATAGTGTATTTAATAGGGCTGCATAAATTAGACTTTCAGGATGACAGGTATGTGCTTTTGTATTTTGGAGAAAGTACATCTGAAAAGGAGAGAGAATTATTATACAAAATTTCCTTTGTTTCATATATAAATCATGTTATAGAAATTCTCTATCCGTTCTATTCTTATTGCAGGATTGGGTATCTTTCTCCTTTTTTCATTTTCATCAGCCATTGAAATTACGACTTAGCCAGGGCCTTCGATCCCTAAAGTCCTTAGTCCCAAAATGGTGGTTATTGAAGACGTATTATTTTGATTATAAAAGATATTTTTTGGATAACATGAATTTGGGCTTATATCACATTCGTCATGATCCCGATTGGCGACTGGTGCGGAACGGGAAGAAAAAGATATTTTACTGGTGTGCGTCTTGTTAGTCATATGAAAAAAAATGTATTTTTTTTTCGAAGGGAGAGGTGTTTTTTTCTCTTGAAAAGCCCTTTAATGGGTGTCCCCTATGTTTTTCTATGTTTTCTTAGCCTCTTTTTTAGCATATGTTTACGAATTAAGTTAAAAAGCTATCTTTAAAACCTGGTTGAGCAGACCCGCTAGTGCGGGGGATTGTAATAGAAGGGCCGTGAAAAAAACAGGATAAGTTTTAATGGAAGCGACAATACAGAAGATATTCGACACAGGATACGACGCTTATCAAGAG
>JAXHVA010000217.1:0-4114 GCA_034189035.1 Thermodesulfobacteriota bacterium | reverse complement strand
TCAGAGTTTCTATAAACGCAAAAAAGCCAAGAAGAATAGAATAGTTGCTATTAAGGCGTTGAGTAACAAACTAGCAGGAAGTTCCTATTACGTCATGCGAGATAAAGTGCCCTATGATAAAGATTAATATGGCCTCTTCCGCCCTCATTGACCTAGATCCTGATGGGTGACTGGCGCGCGATCAGTCTAAACTGACCGCCAACCTATAATATCGAAATAGCGGATGTGGACATGGATGGGAATCGAGGGCGAGCCGTGCTGACGTAGTTGCCAAGCGAAAAAAAGTGATTTTTTTTCAATGGAGAGGTGTTTTTACTCTTGACAAGCCCTTTAATGGGTGACCCTATCATTTTCAAATTTCATCTATCATTTCATTTATTTACGCAGTGTGTTAAAAAGGATATCCCGTAACTGATTGAGCGTCTCTCTGAAGAGCAATGGATTCACAAGGGCCTGACCGCTTCTGTAATCAAGGTCGAGCCTGTCGATCTCGTCTCCTTCGATTAAGAAGCTTACGATTCTGTTGTTGTCTCTGTTAAGCCTTACCTCTGAAAGCCTTGCCCCATTGCAAAGAAAAAACGCCCCTCGGAAGATGTCCGTGGTCTCAAGAGCGCTTCTCATTAAAAATTACCTCCTTTCAAAAATTATCGTCTAATTTAGCAAAACTTATTGGCCATACGGACGAATCAAAAAATAGCTTATAAGGCCAAATATTTCAAGCTCAAATTTCACTTTAAGGCTAAAAAGTTGCTATTTTCGTCTAACTATGCTATTTTTATAATTCTAAACGATTATGGTTAAGGAGGATGATTAAATAGGGCTGGCTAAAAATCTAAAAAGGATGAGAAAAAAGAGGGGGTGGTCTCAATCCCAACTTGCTGAGCAAATAGGATTACACCTGTCCCACATCAATAGGATAGAGACAGGCAAATATAATCCTTCTCTGGATGTAATTCAAAAACTGGCAAATACCTTTGACGTAACAATCGACTATCTTGTCAGCGATACAGAAGAAGATTTTAAGGAAGTTCGAATTGAGGATAAAAGCTTGTTGGACAGAGTTAAATTGATAGACTCTCTTGATGGAGAAGATAAGACGGCTTTAATCAGAGTGGTTGACTCCATGCTTACCAAGAAAAAAATACTCCATCTCATAACAAAGGAAAATGTCTCTAAAAATGTAGGATAAAGAAAGTGGTTGGTTTTAGTGCTCGGGCTTCAGCCCAGGTATCAATAAGGAATTGATCGAAGGTATGCTGCTCAAACACGATGCGAAACGTTGGACTCAAAGCTCAGGGAATTCAGAAAGGGTTGGATTACAGGACTCGTCAAGGGGGAAGTGAGGACCGCTATGGAACAGGTTGTTAATATTCATATTGAAAAATTGCCAGAGGGGGTTTACTTGGCTACCTCGGAGGATATTCCAGGTTTGGTAGCTCAAGGCCGGACAGTCACGGAAGCTTTAGAGATTGCCCGTGATGTTGCTCGGAAGCTTATAGAGGCACGGGCGGCTCGACAGGGCACGTTGAAACTTGCAGATATCAGCGATTCTTTCGATTACCAGCTGATTGTGAGTGCGTAGCATGGGAAGGTTAGCGGGTTTTCGTTACCGTGAGATTGTCAAGCGACTAAAAACCGTTGGATTTTCTTTTGACCGGCAGGCTGCTGGAAGTCATGAGATCTGGTATAATGAAGTAACTGATCGGTATACAACCATTCCCAATCATCCCGGTGATATGCCGGAAGGGACGCTAAGAGCAATCCTCAAAGAGGCAGGCGTTTCACCTGATGATTTCTTAAAGAAAAAGTAAAGAAAATCGGTTGATCTTTGTCTGCGGCCTTCATCTGCCGCATCTTTCAGCCCGGCTTAATTTATCCGCTCCCTTTGGTCGCTTTATGCCCCACCCGCCCTCATGCTACAGGCCGCCTTCACCGGCTTTCGGGAACTCCGGTCGCTCCTCATTGCGGGAAGACGCTCCGCTTAGCACATCCGATAATGACGTCATTATCAGACGTGGCCTTTCACCTCCCCTCGCTCTCACTTTTACATAACAGACATTATGTAAACTTCCCCCAATGTTCCGCTCCCTTCGCCCCCATAAGCCACCTCCGGCAGACCTCCGCATTCCCATCTGCCCCACAGGGGCTCCCCGCCAAACCTCCTCCAATAAGAAAAGGCGGTTAAAGTTAAAACCTCAACCGCCTTGGTATGCCTTTATTTCAGAAGTTATTTATTTACTTATGACCGTCCCCCATCTTCTCCCTAGTTTCCCCCTTACTCTCTCCAGGGTTTACTATTTTGATAATATTTTAATTGTTCGTTATACTTTTGAATTTGGTTTTTATTTTCTGAGCTTTCAATGGATTGGGCTATATATTTGATAGCATAGTCAAATTTGCCTATTTCTGCATATGCGGCTGATAGTGTACTAAGGGTAAATTGGGAAGGATTTAGCTTAACAGCCCTTAACGCTAATTCAACAGCTTTCAATCCTTTTCTATATTCTTCTTTATTGCTTGTAGCTAAAATCCATGCAAGATTATTACAAACATTTACGTTATTGGGGTTAATTTCTAAAGCAGAATAGTAGTCATCAATAGCCTCTTGTATTTTCCCTTTCTGATAGAAAGCATCACCTCTATTTGCATAGATGCTTACGTCGCTTGGATCAATAATAATAGCTTCTGTATAGTTCGATATGGCATTATCAAGATTTCCTTTTTCATCAAACCATAGATGCCCAAGGTTAACATAAACCTTAAAAAAAAGTGGATTTAATTTAATTGCTTCCTGATAATCATCGATAGCTTTATCTATTTTTCTTTTTTTTGTCCAGGCCACGGCCCTGTGTGCATATCCAATGGCAAAGTTATCTTTTAGATTTATAGCAGTGGAAAAGTCTTTTATTGCAAGGTCATAATTTTCAATTGAATGATTTGATAACCCTCTGCCATAGTAGGCTTCAAAATATTTAGGGTTAATTTCCAATGCTTTGCTGTAATTAATGATGGATTGAGTATATTCCTTTTTTGCTGCTAATGCATCTCCGAGGTTATTATATGCATATGAAAATTGAGGATTAATATTAAGAGCTTGTCTATAGTCATATATAGCCAAATCATATTTTTTCTTCTTATACCAAGACAATCCTCTATTATTGTAACTTTTTACAGAACTTGGATTTAAAACAATTGCTTTGGTAAAATCTGCTATCGCTCTATCAAAATCACCCTTTGTAAAATAAGATGTCCCTCGATTAAAATAAATTTCTTCATCAGTTGGATCAAACATTAAGGCTTTATTGTATGCTTTAATGGCGTCATTAAGATTATTCTTTTTATAATATCTATTGCCACGATCAATATACTTATTCTTATTGGGCCCACAGCCCATAAAATAAAACAAGATAATTAAAAGAAATAATGTTAGCAAAAATATTTTATTTCTTTGACAGTAATTGTTTATCTTAATACAGAATATCATTTTTTTAGAACCTTATTTGAACCTTATTTCAAGAATTATAAAATATTCGCTTTTATTATCATAATCAGTAAGATTATTATAAATGCATGCAGCTGCGTAGCTTTGAATCATTGTAGGATAATTAACCAAGTCAAATGGTAGTCCTATATCCATTAAAAAGCCTACTAAAGGATCATGAAAGATAGCCGTTTGGTCCATAAATCTCATATTATCCGATAAATATACACTAACGGCGTCACCTGGTTTAACTATTGATCCTGGTCTATTACTCCCAAATATATATGGAGTACCAGGGACATGATAAGAGTCTAAGCCAAAAGGATCAATTTCATTCACCGGATCATTTAAGCAATACCCATAAAGGTCAGTATCCCCACCGGCAAAGAGTATTGGATCCTTAGCAGTCCATCTCCCTACATCCGGGTCATAGTCCCTGTAACCAAACCTGACTAATCCAGTATCCCTGTCATGGAGCCCCCCTGCAAAACCAAAGGGGATTTCGAATGTTGGATCACTGTCATTTATTATGTTCCCAAAACTATCATAGTCAATCTTTTTTATCACATTACCTGATGCATCTGCTACAATTCTCAATGATCCCACCTGGTCATAGGTCAGGTAATATGTAGA
>JAXHVA010000216.1:0-4126 GCA_034189035.1 Thermodesulfobacteriota bacterium | reverse complement strand
TACCGCGGTACGGCATACCCTGATAGAGTGGGCTGCATCTCTCACATGCTTGGGAAGCCGTCGGCTCTCTTGATAAGCGTCGTATCCTGTGTCGAATATCTTCTGTATTGTCGCTTCCATTAAGTCCTTATCTCGCTGTTGTCGCGGCCTTTCTATTACTATCCCCCGCGCTAGCGGGTCTGTTCAACAAGCTGCTGTCTGAATAAAAAAATCCTTTTGTGCGGTTATCGGATTTTCATAATAGAGTACTCGCACATTTCTTGTCTCAAGTCATTTTGCCTTTTATTCGAGAGATGGGAAAGATTTTATCCTTAATGTGTAATTCATTTCCTAAAAATCCCAACCTTTTCTATGCATTTTTGATACCATAAAAAGCAGAGCATACTTATTTTTCCAATATAATCATAATGTTATATTCTATTAGACTACACTTGGCATATACATTGCTCAAAAAGAAAGAGTCACTTTTGCATTTTGTAGAGGGACTTTTATATCTACCATAAAAATACCTCTATTCGATTTGCTATAGGTCAGGTATTCACATTTTTAGCTTTTAGGAGGGAAATGGATTCTCTATTGAACAATTCACAATCCGTTGAAAGACGATCTGGCTATGACCGCAGGGACCAAGAAATGAGAGTATTGAAAAATTTCCGGCTAACGGGGAGGCGAACCTATGTGAGAAGAGAAGAAGATAGGTGGAAACTTCAATGGATTGACAGGCATAGCTCAAAAACAATTGTTGCAGTTTTATCAATAATGATGTTGAGTGTGTTAGATGCTATATTTACGCTGGATTTAGTCCATCGAGGTGCAGTAGAATTGAACCCTGTGTTGGCCTATTATCTTGATTATAGTCCGCTTATATTTTTTTGGGTAAAGTACATGTTAACATGGTCAGCAGTTCTTATTATTCTACTGACTAAAAATATGTATTTCTTGAAAACCGGATTTCAAGTGAAGTTCCTCTTTTTCATAATTCCAATACCTTTTCTATTAGTTATTCATTGGGAATTATATTTATTGCTCACATATAACTAATAATTGTCCATCTAGAAAAGAGCAATTATGTTTATTAATAAAGGAAGGCGAATAGTTTAACAATATATTCGGAATAAATATCAGTTTCTTATATCAAACAAAAAGATATGTCCAAGTGATAGGCTGTGTATAAATGACCAGAATGATAAGATCCAAGCTATAGGATTGTCTGGATTGGATATTGCTAAGGAGGTGAAAAAACTTCCGGTAATTGTGAATACGATAAGACCACCTGTTTGTGGTGTACACCATGGCCTTCTTCGATTATTGGTTTGGGACGTTTTTTTTCTAAGAGATGTTTCGAATAGAACTGGAGACCTATCGAAAATTGATGCCTTGACACCTTTAAAATAGACTGGGCTTGTTATAGTGGTAAGGGATTGAACTAAGAGCATGTTAAAAAGTGGGTATCCTCTCATGAACATATTCATGAGAGGAAAGAAAAGAACTAAGATATAAAGACTGTATAGTGAAACAAATATCCATACAGGTGAGCCGAAATGGTAGCGAAATAAATAAAATTCTGGAACAAAAAGAAATCCTGCGATTAATGTAATCGTGGGTAATAACGATAAGAAAGAAATAAGAAAAGTATTTAAATAAAACCCGGCAGACCAGAGGTATTCTATGGCTATTGTAAAATTGGTTTTATCTTGTTTGAACACACCTTTTATTAAGGATAGGGCCAGAGAAGAATTTCCCGTCGCCCATCGTTTCTGTTGCCTCCAGTAGGCTTCTAGTGATGGTGGTGCTAGTCCTAGTGCATATATTTTCCGAATATATTTTGATTTCCAGCCTTTTTTGTGAATATGGTATGAGGTTGCCAGGTCTTCTGTAACATTGGTTTCATCCCACCCACCGATTGAATCCAGAGCATCTAACCGCATGACAAAATTAGTTCCAAAACACGGTACACGATTTTTGATTGCTTTACCTTCCATGACACAATCATAAACTAACATCTGTTGTTGTGACGCGGCAAATGCGAGAAGAGATTCATTATTATTTTCATAAGCTTGAGCTGTCTGAATAAAAGCAAGGTTTGTTTCTTCTTCGAGTATCGGAAGCAGATCCCTGATTAAATTTTTCAGTATCAACTGATCTGCATCAAAAACCGCCAAGTATTTGATGTTTTGGTCAAGAAAAGGGCGTGCATCATTCAAAGCACTTGCTTTTGTACCGCGATTCGGAATATCAATAACATCAATTCTATATTTCACAGCCAATTGATGAGCGATTTTTTTATAGTCATAATTCCGAGAGTTTTCTACCAAAATTACTCTTAGATTGGGGTATTCCAGATTCTGCACCGAACTAAGGCTTCGTTCAATAGATTCAGGAGGTTCATCGCATGTGGGAATCAGCACTGTAACACCCGGTGAATTGGAAGTTTGATCATTGTTTTTTTTGTTTTGATATCCTGCAGCACCCTGATAGCAAAGAATCAGATAAAGGAATAAGTGAATGAACACAATACTTTCACATATAATACCGCAACCGAGTACAATAGTCCCTATGATTTCGACTAAAGTAGAGGAGGCTACATTGATATAAATAGCAGTGAGCAGATTAAAAAAAAATGTGATGCGAATGATTTGCACATACAGAAATACAGTAATGGCAATAATTATGACAGCCATTATTATTGCCGAAAGTGAACGGGAGCGATAACCCGTATTGAAAATCTGATTGATATCTGGAAGGTTCTGGTAAGGGCCGTAGTAAAGCATGGCAAGTGTTAAACCGAGAAGAAGTGGAAATATGATAAATGAGGAATATTGAATTCCATTCATATTAGAAAACTCCGAAAAAAAGGTGTCATACAGAAACAAATGCAAACAACAGGTTAGGTCTTTATTTTTAACGCGATTATCCTTTTTTCAATTTATGGGATTTTTATTTTAAGCTTTTTGTCTTTTGTTGTTTTATGCTTAATAGGCCTATATGCCTGGGATACTTCGGATTTTCCAATCCCGAAATAGGTGCAAGAACATTTTGATCTTTCGCCGGTATACCTCTGACAAAGAAACATTTTTACATTTCGACCCAAAACATCTTCTTCCCAGAAAACGGATTATACTTCATTGAATATATCTTTCATAGATGTTTTGTCATAATAGAGGCTATAAAAGTCAGAACTGCCCAATAGCGTAGAACTCACAACCTCATTCAATGGGTTTCTTGTTAATTATTGATTTTAATAAATTGAAATATCATTTATGTGCAATTGAGACTTTCTTACCTAAATATCCATTTTTAAGGACTATTAGTGGGTTTTATGGGGATATTGTTGGTCTAATGTGTATGTAAGGAACAGTAATTCCCGGTCAGAAAATTGCATGTATTAAAAAGGTCAAAAAAAGCTGGATAAGTCGATATTTTACTTGACATATTACTAGTAATGTACCGAGCGGCATAGTTCGTAATGAAAGATTAATTCAGGGCGTTACAACATGCTGCAAACATATTGTCCTTATGACAAAAAACGTACGCTGCGTTTTGATCAGTCCATTCAACCTGCTTATGAGGCTATGATTGAAATGCCCCTAGCCAAAGCAAAAGGGAATAGGCCTTTACAGATTACCTTCAAAGATGAACTCAAATCATTGGTCTTCTTCCACCTTGAAGAACACACGTCAGCACAACACCTCCTTCAAGTCCTCGAAGAAGACGATTTTAACCGTGACAATATCGCACCGAAAAAAGGCATAAAAAAGAGCAGCTTTTCAGAGGCCATTAACACCCGAGGTCTTGAGCAGTTCCCCTATGTATTCCAGAAACTTCAGGATCAAGCGAGTGAAGTCCTGCCGAAGAATCACTATACACTTGGAGACCCAGTCGGCATTGACGGCTCATTGATTGATGGAGGTCTCTCATTGTACTGGGCTGGCTATAGAAGAGGTTCTAAGAAAGCCAAGGTTCATATTGGCTTTGACTTAAACAGGAATATTCCAGATATTCCTCACTGATGGTAAGGGAGCTGAACGCCCCTTTGTAAGCCGGGTACTCTCCCCCGGCCCAACTGGAGTTATGGATCGAGGATACCAATGCCACAGGCAATTTTATACCTGGCAGGAGGAAAAAA
>JAXHVA010000215.1:0-4139 GCA_034189035.1 Thermodesulfobacteriota bacterium | reverse complement strand
AAAATCTTAAAAGAAAGGAGAAGCGCCCATGAAAGTAGAGATTAGCGTACCAGAAGTTGTTAGTATTTTCAAGGAGATTCGAGAGCAACCTGAGAGAGTTTTTGAGATGATCTGTGTAGATATTAGAGAGAGTGTTGGCGAATATCAGTCCAAGCTGATGAATATGGAGCTTACCCATTTTCTTGGGCGAGAGCCGTATGAACATAGTCAAGGAAATGTCAATCATCACAATGGTTCATATGATCACAACCTCACATTAAAAGATATTCGAGAGGTACAGGTTGAAGTGCCGAGGGACCGGAAGGGAGAGTTTCCAAAAGCCAAAGTCCAAAGATGCCAGGTCCATGTGGCCTGAAATGTCCTGGCCAAGGTTCCTACGAAGTTAAAAAACTGTGGCGGATGATATAAGATCCATTTTCTATGCCGCCTTAAAAAAGAAAGCCATAGAATTCTTTGACCTATTTAAACAAAGATGGCAGCAAGACCTCCCTTCTGCCGTCAAGTACCTGGATAACCCTACAAAGGCGTGTCTGACGTTTTTTATCTGTCCTGTGGAAAAGAAAGGTCTCTTTGAGAACTACAAAATCATTGAACGTCTTAACAAAGGAATTCAAACGCAGAACGAAACCTATGGAGATAGTTGCCGGAGGCCCCCCCCTGCTATACTCTACAGCTTTTATCAGCTTAAAGATGGAATTGCATTGGAGATCAAACCTTATTGGAAAAGTGCAATTAATATTGACCCTAATGAAATGATTACGTTAATTATGGCAGATTCTTTAAACATAATTTTCTGCGTAGTTAAAAATAAATTTCATAACTAGGGCCTGAAATGTCTACTTCATAATTATTTTTTTCCATCCATTCAACTACAGATTCCATGCTGGGCCATATTTTTCTGGTCTCGCCAATTCAGTATGCATTACAGTATATTGTCCACCGGGTAAAACTTTTTTTCGTATATCACCATCTACTTTGGTATCATCAAGAATGCTCATACACAAACCTAACTTCAGTTCATCAGGTAGGGTAATATTAGGATCATCCCGATAAGACGATAAATATACCACCTTTGGGGTGATTAATCCTTTTGGCTCAGCCCAACGGAAAGCTTATTAAACAAATTCGTAAAAATTTGAGAATTTCCCATATAGTTACCAGTAAACGAAACAAATGCAACTTGACTTTCTGTTAGTTCTTTAATTATTTAAATTCTTTTTCCACTAAAACAGTATATTTATAAGAGTGCCTGACATGGCTCTACCAGGATAAGCTGTACCTTTTAGGATATGACATTCCTGACTAGAGCTTATTATTTTTTCTTCGCCATTTATTATTATAGCTATACTGTCCTTGGACAACCACAAAATATTCGTCAAATTCATGAGTATGCTCAGTGAAAGTGCTATCTTGATAATGGGTCCAACATGCTATTTGAGACCCATCAGCATCATTGAAAACATATCCTTCAATTCCTTCAGAGTAGTGAGAACCTTTTCCCATAAGATTTAAAGGACTTTTCATGAAATCAGGGAACTCTTTCATTTTTGTATTTCCTTTTTATAACGCTTGCCATCAATGGTTTTGTGGAGCGGCAGAGGAACAAAATCCAGTGATGGCATTGTTTTATAAGGCTTTATGATTTTGTGCATATATATATTCGAATGTTTTTCATTATCTCTGAATTATTGTTTATACTAAAATTCGCCTTTTCTAGCATCCCCGACACAATCCAATCCCATGTGCTAAACTCATCTTTTACATGTACAATAGTTTCATTTGCCATTTTATCACCTGCATTTGCTCTCATTCCATTGATCCAGCTATCTATATTCTCGATGTACTCAGTCGGATCAAAATCAAAGACTACATCGCATAAAAAAAACTTTCCGCCAGGTTTAAGCATAGCATTTAGTCTGTTTAGTGCGATCTGTTTCCAGAAGTCCGGAAGGTGATGCAGACATATATTACTAACAATTGCGTCAAGTTTTTCACCGGAGTGTTCATAGGATAGAAGCCCTGCTTGTATGGCGGTGATATTGGATATATTCTGTTTCTCCATTTTGCTTTTCAATACCTTGACCATCGCTTCGGACGAGTCTGCCGCATAGACATGCTTACAGATATTTGAAAAACGAGTTGTAAGGCTACCTGTGCCACAGCCTATATCAAGAATTGTTGATTCCTTAGAGAGCCAAAGGGCCTGTGAAATTTTAGCGACTTCTTCATCGAAGTTTCTGAATTTTTCATGTTCATGGTCGTATTGATCGACAAGATTTTTATCAAAATAATCTACTCCGACAGATCTCGATTCATCAAATATCCAATTTGGTCTATTCAATAGTTTTTCCTTTTTTTATAACAAGCGGATCTTTGACCCACGGGGCATTGGCGCTCTGCATAACCGGCAGGGACAAGTAAGGGTGCCATCTTAAATATTTGCTGTTTGACTCTCTCTATCTGACTCTTTAATCGTCTATTCACTGTCATCTCCTTGCCTAACGATTATGCATCATGGTGATTAAGGCTCCGTTTACACCTCCGATATAATCTCCTAAATCCTTGCAAGACAACCCACTCAATGTTCTAGAAAGAAATATGGCCACCTCCCGCGGTTTGTTCTTCTTTCGGCCTTTGATTATAAACTTTCGCTTGGCTTCTTTCTTATTTCTTCAGAAAGTCGACAACAACCAGTCGGTTTCAAGAAACTTAGGTGCCCTTTGTTTTCCTATAAAACTACGATAACTGCTCCATAGATACTCCGAAGGCGCTGATACCATTGAAGCTCTACCGGATTCAAATGAATATAACGTGATACATAATTAAAATCGCTTTGAACCTTCCCTGGATAAGATGCCTATGCCGGTCACGTTTTCTGTTGAAGTATGTGGCATAGCTGACGTTGATCCATCGCATTGATAGGCTTGGATTAGCCTCTGGAGTCTCCACCAAAAATGATAATGATTGCTCATGAGACAGTATGAATGAATGATTATAGAAAATCTATCGGTACCTCTCTCAAGGTACTCTATAAACTTTTCTCTGTCTCTATCGTTTTTAAAGATATTTTCCTGATTATTGCCCGGTTTACAACATGATAATGCACGCCAGGATATTCAATACGAAGAGGCCTTGTCATCTCCTTTTCCTTGCCTTGTGATAGTGAAGATCCATTTATTTTGCTCAAATTATAAACAAGACCTAATCACGAGTCAATATTAATAAGATGTGATGCCATTTTGTTCTTGAACTTCATTGGGCGAGTTTTGAAAAGTCTGAAGCAAGCCTTAGATTTCTGCTTTGCAGTTTCGCCCTTAGAAAAAACATTGTGAAGGCTTCTAGTTTTATCAAGGCCCCAAGTTTTTGTTATATTCGTCGAATACTGCTCAGATATGTATCTATAAAACTCATCAGGATTTTCTAACTTCGCCTCTGGAAATACATATGCTAAGGCTGTATCGAGAAAAATCCTGATCATCCCCTGATCTCTTTCAATCTTCTTTACGATTTTCCATGAATGGTTTCCGGTGTAGCCTTCGCCCTTGCTTGAAATACCTTCATTGCTGAACCTAAATCTGTGATCCCCACAGAATGTGCCGCTATCCGAGGGCTCAAAAGTCTTCCGAATTTTGAATATATTAAAGATAAATAAAACAAATATAAGGATAAAGAAAATTGTAACAGAAACAGCTGTTGGCCAATGAAACTTATTCACATTTTGAAAGATAATTATGAAGATTGCAGTCATAATCATCCAAATGAAAAGATTTTCCCAGAAGCTGTTTGTCCATGATTTTATAGTCTTGGGAAGTTCTTTCTCTATATATTTTTGATAGCTTTTTCAGTCTTCTTTATCTAAATTGATTTGAATATCCATACTTATCCAGGAAATGTACGAAGAACTCAGTGTAGCGACATAGCTGTCCACCAGAGCATCATGTTCGGCTGTTCGTTCTCTTGAATATTTTATGGCCTCAAGGATATACTGAAGGCCTGCTGAATAAGCGTTAATGTGTTGATAGGTTGGCCGAAAGTGCAAGCAATTTTGCATGTTTCTTCAAAAACCCTTGCACCAATCGGCGAAAAAATCATGTACAGACGCTCAGAAAAGCAACTTGAATTTGAAAACTTCACATTAC
>JAXHVA010000214.1:0-4198 GCA_034189035.1 Thermodesulfobacteriota bacterium | reverse complement strand
GATTTTGAGGATTGGACATGGCCTGAATATGAATGGCCTGAGATCCCGGATGGGGATGGTGGTACAGTTTGGGATTTACCAGACGGTGGGCCTGGTTCTGGTGGTAGTTTTGTTTGTTCAACCCAGTATTGCCCTGATTTTGTTGATTGTTTAGAATGTTTCACGTGGAACTTTAACACCAAATCAATTGTTAAACTTGTTTATTTAGAGGGGCCTTATTCCTCATATTCATTGCACTCAATTTTGGGGGGAGCATTAGAAGTTTGTGTCTTGGCAAATACAGAGGATGGAGCCGCTATTTCCATTGGTGTTGTTTTTCGTGAAAAGGTCGGGACAACTTGGATAGAAAGCGAAATATGCGAGAAAACAGTCCACATTGAATGCTGCCCTGTAGATGAGATTACCATGCACAGTAGTAGCCCGACAATAGATAGGGGTGATACTATCCAGCTATGGATTGATGACCAGAGCGATTTCCCGTACGGGCCTTATACATGGGAGATATATTACCCGGCTACCGGCACATCAAGCTATTTACTTAGCCAAACAGAGTCGGTAAATTTAGAGCAGATTGATCTCGATTCAGCAAATACAGCCTGTGAATGCGCTAAAATTATAGTGACTAATGATTGTGGCAATCAGCTTTATGGTTGCATTATTATGGATGATGTGAATGATACCTTTACTGGGGATGATGGAGCACTCGCAGATATATGTCTCTGGAGCAATAAAAGTGACGCTGTCATTCAAAGCAATAAAATAAGGTTTCATGGTGATGATGATGATTTGCTTGGAGCGGAATATCGCCTTTCTGGTGACTTTAATTTTAGCATATCATCAAATGTGGTGTCACAACCCCCAGAGGTCGATTTAGGAACAAAGCAATGGTATTTTGCGTTCGCTGCCATAGAAGACGGTACGGGTGACTATTTGCTTTTCCGTTATGGCTCTGCTTGGAACGATGGCGTGGGTGAATACAGATATTGCAAGCAAATAAATAAAAAAATTGGTGGAGTAGTGACAAGCATTACTACGTCCTGGGGAGGATGGAGTGGTGGAGGATTAACTGCCTCCAGGGTTGACAATACGCTTACAGTATCCGGCGGGGGCCTGTCGGAGTCTATTACAGATATAACAAGTAATGTCAGACCTTGGTTTAGATGCGATGGATATGGTGCTGATGCGTCAGGAGCCATAGTCGATTTTGATAATTTTTCAAGAACCGCGGGGTACGTAATATGGCCAAATTGCACAGACTGTGTTGGCTGGCCGCCACCACCATAATAGTTTTTCTTTTATGTGGCCCACATGCCACAGCAAAGAGATTTGCTAAAAAAAATACGGGGTATGTGATCAGCCATAATCAGCAAAAATTTAAAAGGAAAGACTGTCATCGGGCAAATAAGCATATATTTATCCAGGCCATTGAAGAAGAAGCATATTTCCAAGATAAGAAAAAGGAGAAATCAAGATGAGTATATATCTACAAAACCTATTGCAGGGCATGAGGCAAGAAGGAAGGCGTGGTGGTTATCCGACCGTTGATGTAGCTCAAGCTATATTGGCAAGTTCTGCTGCATCACGTCAGGATGCGCTTACAGAAGAAAGACGAAAATATGACGAATGGAAGAAGTCTTTTACAGAGCGTCAAGCCGAATTTGAAAAAGAGCAATTTGAGACCAAGACCGGGCAATGGGAAAAGGCTTTTGGCTTGCAGGAAAAAGAATCGGCCGCCAATATAGATTATCGCAACCTGATGGCCGATCTAGCCCTAAAGAAATTTGACCAAGCCGTAAAAACCGGCGATATACAAACCATGCTTGCCCTATACAATACCCCTGGGTTTAAAGGCCCGGAAATAGGTGAGGCAATAGGGGAGATGGCTGGCTTTACTTACACTGGCCCTGGAAGCATTGCAAGGCAGAATGCCATTAATACAACGTCATACGGTGGGAGACCTGGAGTCCCTCTTCGGATTGCACAGGCTATGGCTCCATTAACAACGCCTTCAGGCGGCACAACAAGCGCAGGGATGGAGGGCTACCAAGGGGCAACATGGCGGGTTAACCCAAACATGAAGAGGGCATTCGGCCCGTTGAATACAAGCGGTACTTTGTGGGGATAGGTTGCTTTATTATTTAATATGGAGGCTTTCAAAATGCCAAACAATAATTACGCATTGCTAAAAAGGCATTTATTAGAACAAGGGGAAGATCCGGCCCTTATAGATGCCTATTTCTCTGAAATGGGTGGCAACCAAGCTGATTATGATGTCCCACCTACAAGAATGGGTGGTGGTGCCATTGCAGGGCCAGCCCCTGGGTCTATGCGATATGCTATGACCCCGGATGAACCAATGCGGACCTATGACCCGACACAGCCAATGCTGCGTGGAACATATAGCCGATCAAAATTTATTGATCAACCGGAAGGAGACCCCGAAGCGATAGAGCTTGAAAATAGGCTTATGTCCATTGCCGGGAGCTTTGACCCGTCTGACAGAAGGCAAAGAGGTATGATGGATTTAATGACACAGGCCGCAGGGTCAGGGGATAAGGCAATTATGCGTGGGGCATTAGAAGATTATAGGCAATCCCAGATGGAGCGGGCAGGGTATATTTTCGGGCCTTATGGTGGAATCTTCAAGGGTGGAAAAAGGGTTGCGGAGAAGCCAGTGCCAAAGCCGGTGGATATTAGAGGGACAGAAAGAGGAATGCGGTTGAAGGGGGAGATCGAGGCAAAAAGAGAGAAAGAGAAAACCGAAAGAGAAATTAAGAAAGAACTTGTTAAGGGCGCAAGGGAGACTAAGACAACTCTTCAAAAGAATTTCTCGGCGTTTAAAAAGGACAATCCAGGATTCAAAGGTAATGTGGCTGATTATAAAAGGATCATGAAAAAGGCAGAAAAAGATCCCTGGGAGGCAGCCATAAAATTAGCCAGAGATGATGCAAGGGTAAGGGATGAAGGAGGCGAGCTACTTGATATAGCGACAGAATATTATAATATCCTATCGAGGGGGCCAAAGAAAAAAATTGAGGGAAAAGTTATAAGAACCGGCAAAGAAAAAGGCACTGGCAAAAAGGTAATATTGGTTGAGCTTCCTGACGGGAAAAGGATCACTAGGTATGCCGATTAAAGTAGAAAACATTGAATGGGATGATGAGGATAGTCTTTCCACGGCCCCTTCAGGTGATAACATTGAATGGGACGATGAGACAAGTGGGATTGAATTGGACGATGAAACCCGGAGCGATTTTATTCCTGCCCTAAAATTAGGAACGGCTGGTTTGGCTAAAGGAATTGGTCTTGGTCTCCAGATTCCTAAATACCTGAAACCGGAAGAGCCGGAAGAACCGATGACTTACCCCTCTCCATTTACAACCGCCACTGGTGAACCCATACAAAAAACCGAAATGCCAGCTACTATGAGAAGAATGCCAGGAGCAGCCCCTTATGAAGAATATAAGGAGGCTGTTTTAGAACCGGTTGCCCGGGCTGGAGAAGCATTGCAGGAGGTAGGAGAAAGAGCCATAGAAGAACATCCTGAATGGCAAAGGCCAGAAGAATTAACGGATGATTGGCTTGAAATGTTAAAAGATCCAGAAAAAAGATGGAGATATATCGCAAGGGCGGCTGGTGAAAATATACCTAATCTCGCTGGTGCTGTGGCTGTCACTGCGGCGACTGCTCCTGTGTTGGGACCGGCAGCATTGGCAACGGGGTTTGGCTTTTCAGCATTACTTGAGGGTGGCTTTTCATTTGATGAGCTTCAACAATTAACTGGAGACAAAGAAAAGGCTGCCGATATAGCAACAAATGTTGGGATAATTGCCGGAGCCATTGAAATGCTTCCCGTGGGGCGATTATTCGCAGTTAATCCAGGCATTAAAAAGGCATTTCTTAAAAAGGCCACAAAAGAAATGCTGAAAAAGTCTTTCATCGTCAGGGGTGGCGTTGAAGGGTTAAAACAGGCGCTATTCGAAGGGGGAACAGAAGGAATCCAAACATTCGTCGGCAATGTAGGAAAGAAGGTCTTTGATGAGAACCAGGATCTTTTTAAGGATATCCCAGAATCGGTTTTTATCGGGGCACTATTGGGCGGGCCAACTGGTACTGTTACAGGAGCATTACCAACAGGACAGAAGAAAACCCAAAAGGAGATAAAGGCAGATTGGGCTAAGGCGATTAAAGTGTTTAG
>JAXHVA010000213.1:0-4236 GCA_034189035.1 Thermodesulfobacteriota bacterium | reverse complement strand
CAAGCCGATCACTTTGACTGCGCCGGGATAAGGGTTACCGAAATATATTCTGATGCTGCCCAAAGGCAGCGTGCTGATTGTCAAAGAACGTTTTTGACTACTCAGTTAATCTATATAGATGCTTGGTGCAGTCTTTCTTTTGAATAAAATTAGACTTCTTTAATAATTTCGTGATGAAGCTATTATATCTTTTTCCTGTATTTCCTTTTTTAGGCCTTATCACCAGGCGTCGCTGATGCAAAGATTCCTTCTGTGTCGGCCCTAGTTTCCTCTGCCTTTCTTTTAGATGCTTGTGTGTTCAATGCTTCCCCAGGCGTATAACTCATCACTTGCTCGAAATATTCCTGATGAAAGCCCAGGTTTTCCATATACTTCCATTGTTCTTCATTTTTTTTTGACTTCTGTGCTCCAAAGATGAAATCGTGTTCGTCAAATACTCTGTTAAGTTTAATATTCGTATTCATGCCTATTGCCTTTGCAAGTTCTCGTGTATCTTGATAGATATTCTCTTTGTCCGCATTTCTTGGAAATACTGCATATATTTTGGCGCTGCCTCCAAGTTGATGCACCTCCTTATTAACGGCGAGTATCGCCTTTTGGAAAAGAGCTTTAAAGCCATTAATACCATACTCCGGCAGGACACAAGATGGACCAAGGCGATAAGCATAATCTGGCCCTTCAGCAAAATGGCCTTCGTTTCTCGAAGTCTGCCTCCGTCTCAGCATGAGGAATCCTACAATTTTTCCTTGATCTTTCAAACAAAAGCAACTCTCCTTGATTGAATCATTGTATATATTCATAAGAAACTGTAAGCGTTTTGATTTGAAGTATTGCCTATCAATTTCACTGATGGCTTCCAGGTTAAGTGTATCGAGGCTTTCAATTTGTATATTCTTACCCAGATTAATTTCCTCATATTCTGACTTAAGGGGTAACTCGGCTTCCTGAGCCGTTGTAAAGGCTTCTGCATGGAATCCTACCTTTTTGTAAAGACCTATTGCTAACGGAACCGCCCCTAGTCGAAATGTAAGAACATGTTTGTTTTCGTGCAGATAATCTATGACTCTCCTGATCAGTTTAGCAGCAAGCCCCATTCCTCTGGCTTCTTTTGCTACAACTATATTGCCGATCCAGGCTTGATTGCCATAATTTGTAGTAAAGACGCTTCCTACAATGCATCCATCTTTGAGGATTGTAAAACAATCCTGATTCAGATTCAAATACCTCTTGAGTTCATGATGGTCGTAGTAGTACCATCCCTCTTTATTCATTAACTCAATTACTTCGTCTATATGCTTTTCGTGTAATCGAAAAACCTTCACTCCAGGTATATTTAAAGTAAGCTCTGTCATATTAAACTCCCTGTAGTATCATCAATCGTGATAAAAGGAAAATACCTGACTTAAACGGCTTGTTGAACAGACCCGTGGGTTCATCGCGGTGTGTTTATTAAAACTCGGGGCTCTGTTTCTATGGAGTTTGCGCCAGGGTGTCACTGTGAATGTGAATTTGCTGGATAAGTAAAGGTCGGATCTTAAATATTAAATATTTGCTGTTTGACTCTCTCTATCTGACGCTTTAATCGTCTATTCCGTGTCATCTACTTGCCTAACGATTATGCATCATGGTTTATAACTTGATTAGCACTACAATCAAACTCCTGACAGACTGCCTTTAGTACTGTCTCCAGAGATACCCTCGATTTTAGTTTCTTTTATTGAGGGGTTTCTTTTTCCCCTTCCCTAGAGGATAAAAAGGTCTCTTTTACCCAATTAATACAGTTCATATCACAAAGAATCAATCCTGCCGTAACCTGCTTGTGGGGATTTTCAACAGCGTTGATATCAACTCCTTCCACAAAATCCTTATAATTTCGCTTGGCTTCTTTCTTATTTCTTCAGAAAGTCGACAACAACCAGTCGGTTTCAAGGAACTTAGGTGCCCTTTGTTTTCCTATAAAACCACTATAATATAAACAAGATCTAATCACGAGTCAATATATTATAAGATGTGACGCCATTTTTATTCTCTTTTTGCAATAAACCTTTTGGTTTGTTGGACAGGTTCTGTCCGTCATCCAAACCCGCATTTAACTAGGTGATGATCTCATCAACCAGGCCTTTGACTGGGACAGAATGAGGTTACGACAATATTTCTAGATCGCTGTTCCGTATGGCGGAGTTGCAACTGCCTGTCTCGCAAATACGACCAAGCTCTTTGGATCGCAGGGAAATCCCAGGCGTAGAATCTCGATAAGTGTTTTGTGCAGGATCAGATTTCCGGCACTCGCTTCGAAATGAAGTCAGAATTGCTGTCAACAAGCAAAAAGGTTTGTTAATAAGGATATGCAAAAAAATCATTTTTTCGTTAATGGGTACTTTTATTCTTGACATCAGGAGGCCTTATAAGTGTTAGGTAATATTTCCTTCAAGTTGATTTTTTAATAATAATAACGCCTTTTTCATGTAACCTCGCCAAAGAAGCTTGGTGATGATCCACAAAGCCGGGACAGCAAAAGCTGACTTTGAGTTGAAGGCATAACGCCACTTTATGTGCGTTTTTCCTGTAGACTGGGGCTCGAACCACCATTCACCATCTGCGTGGGTAGTGAAAAAACCGAGAATGCCGGTAAAGGCACTGACCGTATAGCTGAAGTATTGAGGGTGCTCATACTTGGTAAGTACTTCTTGGGCCGAACTCCCATCGGATAAATGAACTGTGCGTTTTTGACCGGCTGCATCCCAAGCCCCAATTTGATTTTCTGTGCCTGTAACAGCGGGCAGTGGGCCATAGCCAGTGAAGATAGATGTAAGATCAATAGGTACAATATGCTCAAATGATTTGACCTGATTTGATTTAACTACTGTTGATACTGTTGCTGCTAATGATACCATGAGTAGTTACTCCTGTTTTGATGCCTAACTAGGCTGTAGAAAAACTAAAGCCATTAAAAATCATCTTTCCCTAAGTGAATAAAATAGTTTTTTCTAACAAAAAAACAAAGTATTTATGTAGGAGCGCGTTTTCTGTGCACTTTCCATGCAGTTTTATTCTGCTTCACGGCGTTATTAGTTTTTCTACAGCTTCAATCGGGATAGGGAGAAGCCTTGCGGCTTTCCTCCTCCCACACCACTGGGCATACGGATCACGTACCACGGCGGTTCGGTTGATTAAGTCGGTTTAATGAACAACCTCGGCAATCCCAGGTCAGCAAAATACTACGGTGGGAATACCCAATTGCCGCATCCCACCTCCGGATTTGGGTATCTCCACCCGCTTTACTGGAAGCGGAACATACGTCCCGCTCATCAATTGCCTACAGATCTTCGGCCATTCCCGTTTCAGGTATTCAGGCAATTCTTTTACTGTCATACCGTCTATTCCAGGAGAACCTCTATTGTGCTTTACTTTGCCAAGGGCTGTCAGTAGATTCTCTCTATCAGCAACTCTCTCCATAAGCTGTTCTTCTCCAACCGGACTGGCGGTGTCGGCTTTCGTCATGAATAATTCACCCTTTACTTCTATGGGCAACTACAATTGTTTTGCCGGTCTAATATTCATGCGTCTTCCGTCCTGCAGTCCTATCAAATAATGCCTGTTCCGACCCTCTTACTATGCCTTCTGCTGACTCCTGTATAGCGGTCAAACACGATTTCGTGTCTCAGTCCATTACAGTGGCTTCAGGCTGAACTTTGTCTTCTCCTTTTTCCGCCTGGTTTCCCGGCGGTGCCACAATATCTCAGCCATACCTCCTTTAGAACACTGTACAGGCCTCCCGGGGTAAGACACTTAAGCTTTCTGTGCGTAAACGCCGGATTTATAAAGCACACCCCAATTGCGGATGGAGGACTTCATGGTCACGTGCCCACTCGTCCCGAGTGTACCACACCTCAGATCCGGTTACTGTACGTCACCTCGCACTTTTAGATTGGGCTTCCTCCAGACACCGCCTCACAACGACGCCCTTTCCCTTCTCTTAACCTTCGACTCCGCGAACACCTGGTACGAGGACTCTCACCTCGCTAGTCCTGTGCCATGCCCGGCACACACGATAAGCTCAGCGGTTTGCGGGATCAGAACGAAGCGAAGACCCCATAAATCCGCTGAAGCGATTGGTTGGACGAAGCCGCTATCGCGGCAGACAATTCCGGCAATCTTGTTTTTTTGGGTTAACCTGCTGCAATCTCCTCCTTTTTTTGTAATAAAAAGAGAAATCGGCAAGGCAAGCGCATTTGC
>JAXHVA010000212.1:0-4272 GCA_034189035.1 Thermodesulfobacteriota bacterium | reverse complement strand
CACAAGCGAAACGGCCATGGCGTTGTGCTTCCTCGTGATGAACCTTGAAAAGTGGCTGAAAGCCATCTTTTTGCGTCTGTTTTTCAAAGAGCTGAAATCGAATTTCCTGTTCGAACAGGAACTTTTTGGAGCTTCATGTGGTTATGAAACTGCCAGTAATAGGCTTTGACTATTTATTCAGGAAACCTTAACTATTGGCTTCTCTTTGTAAAAGAAAGGTCATAATTTATAAAGATGCTAGTGTACAATATTTTGTGTCAATTTTGAGAGGGTAGAAAAAAGGGGGGCTTTTCCTATAAAAAGAGGATTAGGTAAAAACCTTAAAAGAAAGGAGAAGCACCCACGAAAGTAAAGATTAGCGTACCAGAAGTTGTTAGTATTTTCAAGGAGATTCAAGAGCAACCTGAGAGAGTTTTTGAGATAATCCGTGTAGATATTAGAGAGAGTGTTGCGAATATCAGTCCAAGCTGATGGATATGGAGCTTACCCATTTTTTGGGCGAAAGAGGTATGAACATGGTCAAGGATATGTTAATCATCCCAATGGTTCCTATGCTTGCAACTTCATATTGAAAGGGATTGGAGAAGTACAGGTTGAAGTATCGAGGGACCGGAAGGGAGAGTTTGAGACCCAGGTGCTCTCCCGAAGCAAGCACTATGAGAATGAGCTTCAACAAGATTTAAGTTTTATCTTTTTGAGGGGGATTAGCACCCGTACCTTATCAGGTATTTCTACAAGGCTGATAAGCCTGAAGATATCTTCAACGGAGGTCAGCAATGCCAATAAAGAGTTGATAGAGGCCGTAGAAAAATAGAGATCTCATGATCTGTCCGAGGAAAGAATCAGATACATATTCATTGGATGTTAACTTATTGAGAAAATAAAAAATATGCACAAAAAACTTGACAGTACCATAAAGATCAATACTGTTATTTCTTTACACTCAATAAGATCCGATGCACGGGTTATAATTTGACTGCCGTTGCTGTGCCAACTCAATATAGGCTCACCAAGAGGCCTCTCAAAAAAATTGTATAGCTGCCACTGTAGTATTATAGACTTGACTTTATATATTTATCTATAATAAAAATTTCAGGTTAGCTTCTTTAAATTTTAGTTTCAAGGGCAGTGACCATCCTAGGCGTCTGGCTTTCAGTTTATGTAGCTGGTATAAGGAAACAAAGTTGATAATTTCCCATAAACACAAGTTTATCTTTTTAAAGACAAACAAGACCGCAGGGACAAGTATAGAGATCGCTCTATCAGAATTCTGCGGGGAGAAAGACATTATTACTCCAATCTCACCTAAGGACGAACAAATACGAAAAGGTCTCGATATACGAGGACCTCAAAACTATAAAATACCTTTATCTCAATACTTCACAGGAAATTGGATACGTTTTATTAAAAAACGCAAGAGAAGACTGTTTTATAATCATATCTGCGCAAGTAAAGTGAAAGGGCTTATTGGTGAGGAAGTCTGGAATGGATACTACAAATTCTGCTTTGAGAGAAATCCGTGGGATCGTGTGATCTCTCTATATTACCATCAAACAAAGGAACCCCGTCCATCAATCTCTGAGTTCATCGAGTCTAAAAGGCTATCTGTCTTGAAGAAGAGGGGCTTTCAGGTGTATACAATAGATGGAAAATTAGCAATAGACAGGGTTTACCTATACGAAGATTTGAATAAGGAAATAAAAAAAATAAGCAAACGCTTTGGTTTCCCACATCAGCTTAATCTTCCTCAGGCAAAAGCAAACTATAGAACCGACAAAAGGCATTACAGAGAAATTCTCAGCCATGAAGAAAGTTTAAAGATCTCCAGTATGTTTGCACAAGAGATCGAACTCTTTAAATATGAATATTGAGGCCTTATTGTTAGATAAGTACCTTTTTTTCAGATAAACTAAATCAATCTCCTTTAAAGTCACCTCCGAACTTTTATCGAATAGATGAACCATGGGAATATCGATAAATGCACCTATAATATCTCGTGATTTCACTCTGGAATTATCAGAAAACGACGAGGTTAATCTATCTTTACCTGTAATAAAGCGGACGATAGATTCACTACCCAGAGGTTCAACTATATCTACCTCTGCTTTTAGGCAGTGCCTTTCAACCTTTTTAGTTAGACTTCTGTATTCAGATATATCATGGGGTCGAATCCCTACAATCACTTCTTTCCCTATATAGTTCTCTATATTTGTGAATAACCCGGAAAGTAAAGGTATATATTTTTCTTGGATCTGTTTACTCGGGCTCTTCTTCATCTTTAATGGAAAAGCAAGGTTATCATATACACTGAGGTGTGGATAGAATGCATAGCTTTGAAAGGCTAACGCAATATCCCTGTGCTTCGGAATCAGAGGTTTAAAAGTAAACTGGCAGCAAGGCCCAATAACAAAGAGAGTACTACTCCGGAAAATGAATAAATCATTGTGGTGATGAGTGCAGATATAAACCTAGAATCGTTAAGTACCTCTTTGTAGTTGGCAAAACCGACAAAAGGGGCCCTGCCACCCAGACTGCTCAGGTTTACCTAATGAAGGCTCGGCCAAACACTGTAGAATAAGGGAAATAGTATTATGCTGAATATGATAACTAGGGAAGGAATCAGAAATGTATAGGCCAGGTAGGCTTCTCTTCTTCTAAGTGATCTCATCCTCAATGCCAAACTGGATTATCTTTTCATGGTTTTTATCTGTTAATCAAACCACATTGACGCCTTTTTCGGTGTCATTTTTCTTGCCAATACTCTTCCCTATCATATCTGGTATAAGTCTGAGAGCCTTAGATATCGGCGATTTGAGCAGAGGCCTTCCCTTGTTCGTATCCCCGCCTCTGCATATATTTCATACCCGAGTTATAGTCCCTCCCAACCCCTGTTCATAATAGGAGAAGGAATGGTTCTTTTCCCAATGTTTAAACACAGTTTTCCTTCCCGGTATTTTACTACCAGGAGACATACTCAACCAATCGATATACCCGTCCTCAAACAAGTATTTCACCCAGGCCTTTGATTCCTCTTTCCTTTTCTGAGAACATATCCCCAATGCGTATATCTCTCCATATGTCATCCTTTTCCCTTCATATCCCTCCAGTACAGGAACAAACCCTGTCTTTTTGGATAACTGTTCAACTGATGGTTTATGCTCTTATACCAAACCTGCAATATCGTCTAGTATATAATTAGAATAAAATATCATAGCTACCTTTCCGGTGATATAGTACTGCCTTTCTTCTATCCATGAGTTATACCCCGGAGGACTGTATTGAGCCAGTATGGCATAGTATTCTAAAGTACTGGCCATAAGGCGATTCATGGAGAATCCCCGAGTCTCTCTTTGAAAGATCTTTGCCTCATTGGAAAGGGAGAAATGCTCAAAGACCTGCTGTGTATAGAGATTCTGTGGGTCAGTACCGATTACGATCCCATACTGGCTCCTTTTAGGGTTATAAAAGGCCTTTGAAGCAGTCAGGATATCATCCTATGTCACCGGGTTCAATAGCCCTTTTTCCTTGAACCAGTCTTTCCTTTACCAAATGCCTTGAACCCAGCCATCTATAGGTGCTGCAGCGTACTCTTCTGTTTTAGAATATAAGCAAAGCTTAAGCAGTCTATTATAAAAAGAGTCCTCGCCTAACTCACAAATAATTTCAGTATAAGCTTTTGTCGCAATATGTCTTCTGCGATAAACTCGCTGAGCTGTACCAATCCGATCTCTATTACATCTGGCAAGCTCTTTGCCGCTTTCGTAGCAGCCAGTTTTTTCCGGCAAAATATTTTTATCGACAGGAACAATATGGACATCAATGCCTGGATAGACCGTATAAAACCTTTTGGCTAATCGTCTTTGTACTCCCATTCTATCTTGCGCGACTTCAGATGTCCAAAACTCTATTGTTGTCTTTTTCCCCGGTTTATAACATCCATATCCAATCATAACTATCAATGGAAGTATAGAAAATAGTGACAATATCCCGCGAATTAAAATCCACCTCTTTTGTATGTAAAACTCCTTGAAACACATGAGAAATGTCCTTTTTCGGTTACAATCTCATTTTATGTAGAGTTTGTATAAAACAATCTGAGGTGATTATATACTTAATGGTTTGAAGGAGGATGACAATGGAATAGGGTTTCTGTTAAACAGCGATTTTCGCACCGCTATGTGAGACATAATTGATCTTCACTCATCAATGAAACTCGAACTGCAGGCGTTTATTCCCGAGCCAGGATATGCTCGTGGCCTTCTTATCTAACTG
>JAXHVA010000211.1:0-4333 GCA_034189035.1 Thermodesulfobacteriota bacterium | reverse complement strand
TTTCTGAGCGTCTGTACATGATTTTTTCGCCGATTGGTGCAAGGGTTTTTGAAGAAACATGCAAAATTGCTTGCACTTTCGGCCAACCTATCAACACATTAACGCTTATTCAGCAGGCCTTACAATACAAGTCTTGTTACCAATGTCTATATGAGCCTTAAAATATTGAAATTACTAGTATAGTGCTGAATAGATGCCATGAATATCGATATTAAGGGAGATGCAAAAACTCTCGAGAAACATTGTGGTGCTCAGGTAGAGAGGTATGGTGAAACGCTGTAGAAGCGAAGAATCGAGAATCTGGGTTGAGATAATAATCCTGATTATTCCTCATGTTACAGAGAGTGAAGAGTGTTTGAGACTTATTGCGTCTCGAATCAAAGAAGAATTAGGTCAAGATATGCCATGGCATGTGAATGGATACTTTCCAAGAGATTATTATGCCTTTGAATTTTATGGCTCAGCAATATTCCAGGATGCTCAAATGAAAGCAAGGCTAGGTACTGTCAAGTTTTTTTGAGTACTTTTTTTATTTTCCAATACTTTAAGGAGGGGCAGGTTCATACTCACTTTCCAATAGGGTTTAATCTCCAATGCAATTCCATCTTTAAGCAGATTAAAGCCGGTAGAGTATAACAGGGGTTCTCTTCGACAACTATCTCCATAGGTTTCGTTCTGCGTTTGAATTCCTTGTTAAGACGTTCAATGATGTTTGTAGTTCTCAAAGAGACCTTTCTTTTCCACAGGAAAGATAAAAAACGTCAGACACGCCTTTATAGGGTTATCCAGGTACTTGACGGCAGAAGGGAGATCTTGCTGCCATCTTTGTTTAAACAGGTCAAAGAACTCTATAGCTTTCTTTTTTGAGGAGGCATAGAAAATGGATCTTATATAATCCTCCACAGCTTTTTTAACTTCGTAGGAACCTTGGCCAGGACATTTCGGGCCGCATGGATCTGGCATCTTTGGACTTTAGCTTTTGGAAACTCTTCCCTTCAGATCCTTGAAAAACTCTCGCCAGTGAGATGCCGATTCCTTATCCCCTGCCTGGAAACCTAAAACCAGTTTTTGTCCTGTTTCGGTAACTCCGATAGCCACCAGCACAGGAACTTTCTCTATGCTACCATTTACGGGTATATAAATCTTGAATCTCCTTTAAAATACTAACAACTTCAGGTGCGCTAATCTTTACTTTCATAGGCGCCTCTCCTTTCTTTTAAGGTTTTACCTAATCCCTTTTTTATAGGAAAAGCCCCCTTTTTTCTCCTCTCTCAAAATTTACACAAAATATTGTAGTAGACTACCCAGGGCTACATTATGTTTATGCCGGAGGATATCCAGGACATATCAAAATACCTATTGCCCATCTTGCAGGGAACTCTTGATAGAGCGTCATGGTTTTGGATTTAGCTGTTTTGAGTACAAGATGACAAATGAAATCGGTCACAGGAAAGAGAAACAAATTATAGCCCGTGTAAAACTCGCTAGTGAGTGAGCGTAAAGAAAGAACAGTATTGATCATTTGCATGAGACAGTCATAATGTATCTTGTTAAAAGTTACAACCAAGAAGCAATATCTTGTTCTTTCTTTACGCTCATTACACTGCTCAAACAGTTGCACGCGTTATAATGTGATTGCCTTTGCTGAGTGAAGTCAATAGCCATTTTTGGCAATTACTCCATCAGCTTTTGAACGCTTTTGTAGATGCGCTCTCTATTAGGGAGAGTCTGGTTTTCTAAATGACGGGCATAAGGGATGGTTTTTTCCGTACAAACGCGGGCATACTTGAAGGATATACCAGCCTCCAAGATTACTGCAGCGATTTCACCTGAAAGACCGAAGCCTTCGTAATCTTCATCTACTACTAAAAGACGTCCAGTCTGGGCTACTGTTTCACGGATTGCTGTTTTGTCGAGCGGACAGACGGTTCGCAAGTCCAGTACACCTGCTGAGATTCCTTCCTTTTCAAGGTTTTGTGCAGTTTCCAGGGCGTGGTGCACGCCTACACCCACGCTGATTATAGTTATATCACTCCCTTCACGGTGAAGTTCAGCCTTGCCGATATGGATGGGCTCCCATTTATGAGGTACGGCTCCTTTTGTTCCTGTGGCAGGAACCTCAAACTGAACCGTGCTGCGTGCTCCTGAACCCAGAAATTCAAGCCACGTCTCAGAGAGGAATTTATGTTCAAAGAAGATGACCGGGCCATTATGCTGAAGAGCTGCAAGCATAAGGCCGCCTGCATCGGCCGGTGTGGAAGGAGCCAGTACTGTCAGCCCTGGAATATGTGCCAGCCATCCCCATAAAGACTGTTCATGTTGCCCACCGTCGCCATACCCTCCTCCACAAGGGACACGTATGACAATAGGTGCAGTCCATCTTCCACCTGAAAAGGCTTCGATTTTAGCGGCATGGTTAAGCAGAGAATCCATACACACGCCTAGAAAATCAGCCATATACAGCTCAACAACAGGGCGCAGACCGGCCATCGCTGCAGCTACACCGGCTCCTAAAAAGGCACTTTCACTGATCGAAGTGCCTCGTACTCGCTTGGGCCCGAAGCGTACCAATAAATCACGCCTCAGTAAAGGAACATCCTCACCAAAGACAACAATACGCGGGTCATCTGCCATAGACTGAGCAAGAGCATCGTCTACGGCTTGCGTGTAATAAAGTGTTCTCATAGCGATACCTCGGCTAAGGTACACTCAAGTATATGGCTTATCTCTTGTTCAATTTGGTCTTCCAGTTCATGCAGGCGTACAGGGTAGGAGAGGAGGGTTTTGCGTGCATGCTGGATTGGGTCTTTGGCCGAATCCCGTCGTGGATCGCGCAATGTTGAGAGTACAGCAGAAAGGACTTCTTTCAGCCCAGCCAAACGTTCGCGTAAAGCCCCCCCCCTAAACCGTAATAATGAGTGTGTGAGTGGAAGGGCGATTTCAGAAACTTCTCTGAGCGGATTGCGTACGATCCTTAACAGTTGAAAACCCAAAAAGTGGCCTTCGAAATGTACGCAACTGGTATGCAGAAAGGTCGGCCCTTGACCTGAACGGGCGCGTTCAATTGCCACATTGCATGCCTCCCATATCCCTGGTAGATTACAACCATCCACCTCAACAGCGGGGACTCCCAATCCTCGAGATCTTTCGTTCAGGTCTCCACCAGTGAGCTTTTTGGATTGGGTAGTTATTGACCAGCCGTCGTTCTTACAGACAAATAAAACGGGCAAATTCCAGGCTGAAGCCAGGTTCATCGATTCCATCATCATACCTTGATTCATTGCCCCCTCTCCAAAAAACGCTACAGCAATCGCACCTGGATTCAAGTATTCTGTTGAGAGGGCAAAACCGATTGCAGTGGGTCCTTCTGCGCCGACAATTCCTGAGGAAGCAGCAAGGTGTTCTTTAGAAAATATATGCATATGTCCACCCATACCCCCACACAGGCCATCAGGGTAACCAAGCAGTTCACGTAATATAGAAACAGGGTCAACGCCGCGCATGAACAAAGCCGCGGTACCACGATGATCCAAAGCCATAGCGTCCCCTTCACGCAATTGGCTAACAACACCTGCGATGATAGCTTCTTCACCTGTCCCAAGATGCATTTCACCGGAGATTAAACCATCATGCCAGAGTTTCGCAATTGCTTCTTCAAACAAACGGCTTTTCAGCATAAGTGTGTATAGAGACCATAAATCGAATGGCATAGTATTCTCAGAAAAATATTGACTGTTAAGGTTCCTTCTATACTGTAATCAAATACAACTAGTTCATATCTTTCTGCCTTTTCCTTTTAAGCTCACTTACCCTCTCAGAGGTATTATAATTATCAATAATAACAGAGAGGAAAGACGCAGTAATCAGAAATATAATTACTATAACACTTCAGTATGATTTGGCAATAGGAAAAATGAGTTTATTTATTTTTCCTTATGAAACACAAAGCACTTGAATAAACTTTTAATAGAAACCAAAGTTTCGAAAAGATAAACTGTTCAATTTACAGTATTTTTTCAGTCATAAATGGCAATTCTATTCAAGGCCAAAAAAGGAGGGTGGTTATAAAATATTAACCTGTTACAGTGACTGGGTAAAATTGCCATTTATGTAAAGAGGCTATCTAGTCAATTTGTAAAACAAACCCTCTATTACAACATTATTGATCATGACAGTTTTCAGTGGACCTGATACCCTGTAAGCATTTATATCTTATTAAACAGCGATTTTCGCACCGCTATGTGAGACATAATTGATCTTCACTCATCAATGAAACTCGAACTGCAGGCGTTTATTCCCGAGCCAGGATATGCTCGTGGCCTTCTTATCTAAC
>JAXHVA010000210.1:0-4460 GCA_034189035.1 Thermodesulfobacteriota bacterium | reverse complement strand
TTCAATCATAGCCTCATAAGCAGGTTGAATGGATTGATCAAAACGCAGTGTCCGTTTTTTATCATAAGGATAAGTTGTTTGCAACATGTCGTAACTTCCTGAATTAATCAGTCATTACGAAACATGCCGCTCAGTACATTACTAATAATATGTCAAGTAAAACATCGACTTATTCTGCTTTTTTTGACCTTTTTTGATGCATACATGCAATTTTCTAATCGTAAATTACAGATAAATTGCAATTTTTTTTTGCAATGACAGTGAAAATGATTTACTATAATAGATGGAAGTTCCTTTTTTAGCTAGTTTCCGTCCTCAAATGGCATTTTTTCTCAATCTCTGTGTCAGGCTATGGTTATATTCCTCAAATTATGTCAATATTCCTGCGGTTAAAATCTTCTTATTCATTGACCTTGAAAGAAAATTCTCATTTCTGAATGGAGATCAGTTAAATTTTTATCGATTTCACCCTGAAAATATTATTAAGTATATCAATTATAAAAAAGACGACAGTATGCAATAACTCATTAATAACGCTATGCCATTCAAAATTAAGTAAAAACTTTTACCAGAGTTAATTTGTAATTAATTTAAGTTATTTTTTATTAATTGAATAAAATTAAAATGCTCAATTTGGAACTGCTTTTGAATGAATAATAAAATGCGCTACTGTAGTTATTGAAGATGGTTATTGACTTGCTTTTGGAAAAAAATCTGTCACAAAGGCAACGATCCCATTGTAATATTTATAATGAAATCGTTATGAATATATCCGTTCATACGCATAGCAATCCAGTAACACTTCTGTTCTTTTTAACTCTCAATACACCGTTTTAAAAAGTTACTCACTTTATAATGTGATCCCCGTTGCTGGATTAATCAGTAACCTTAATACAAAAATACAGTACGCCTGGCTTTTAAGGACCTGTTGTCCAAAATAAAAATCCCTTTTCGCTTTGTTCAAAAGGTTTTTAATAACTATAAGACTTGCTCCAAGCAATTTCAAATCTCGCCCAATATCAACTATTTGAAATCGCTAGTCTATTGCCTCGCCAAGACGAACAAAACCTTTTTGTTGACTGCTCAAAGGAAATTTACTTTTAGACAACAGCCAATTAAGATAAAAAGGAGGCTTTGTCAATGGTAGATGATACAAATAAAAAGATACGAGATGGAATAAGCGTGTTTTTATGCTGCGAAGACGAGCTTTTTCTTGATAAGCTAATACAGACTTTACAAAAAACAAGAGATATCTATGTGATAGGGACTTGTAGTAGTCTCAAAGGCATTCTCAGTATATTAAGGGGGCCCGAGGCTAACCCTGATATATTTTTTATAAGCTTATCAGTGGCAAAAGAATTCACAAGCCTTAATAATAAACAGATCAAAGATATGAAGAAACTGGCAAAAAGGTGTAGGGTGATCGTCTTTGGAGAGTTGTTTTATTTGGAAGACGTTGTTCTTTTGATCAACGAAGGGGTAAAGGGATACGTCTTGAAAGATGCACCCCTTCCATGTTTTGAGAAGAGTATTCGCTCTGTATACTCTGGTGAGATATGGCTGGACCGCTCCATCGTCTTAAGAGCACTCGATTTTTCATTTGATTCGAATCAATACCCACCAGGGGATCAGGGGCCATCTGAAGTTTACAATAACAGATTGAGCAGCATCTCTAAACGGGAGTGGGAGATATTGGAGCTTATCTCTCGAGGATACAGAAATGAAGACATCGCCGAATCGCTATTCATAAGCATTATGACAGTAAAGACCCATGTGAAGAATATCTTTAGAAAACTCGGATGTAAAGGGAGACTGGAAGCAGCCCTGGTCTTTCTTGAGCATTCCAAGGAGAGGTTATACTGGAATTCAAAAGATGGGTTTTCGAGGATTATAGATAGCTTAAAGAATATACGATGAATTCAATTTGAGTAAATGCCCTTATTTAGTGCCAATAATGGAAACGGCCCTTTTGCACAATCTCTGGGTTAGGCTCAGATTTCAATCCCTTCCTCTTTCTTGAACGTGATCAAAAGTATTCATATCTATATGGATACTAAGCGGCCTCTAAATTGACCAAGCATTCTTTAACTCGTTGACCTGTAAATATCCGATGATTTTCGACTAAAAACCTGGCCAAATCAGAATCTCGCTCTTCGAATGCCCGTATTATCCTCCCGTGGTCCCCTATCCCATCATCTATCACTCCAGGTATAGAGGTGGCAATATACCAATAACGCCCAAGAGGACCGATCTTTTCGTATATTAAATTCATCAAATTGGGTCGGTTACACATTTCTACAAAGGCACAATGAAACTCATTGTTTACCTTAAGCCAATTTTTAATATCCTTTTTTACTCCTTCATCTTGCATCTTTTGATGGAGCTTCTTCATCTTATCAATATGCAATGATTCCAGTATTGATGTCGCCAATTTTGCAGCATACCCTTCTAAAATACCTACTATTGTATACGTGTCTTCAATATCCGAAGGTGATGCCTTTACAACTCGAGCACCCTTATACGGTATGACTTCAACAAGTCTCTCTGCCTCCAGTTTTTTTATAGCCTCACGCAAAGGTATAGAACTTACTCCAAACTGAGAAGCTAAGGTCGACTCTATGAGCCTCTCTCCAGGTTTTAATTGACCTGAAAAAATAGCCTTTTTGAGGTCATTAAATACAACAGTAGCCAATGAATTACGTTCTTTTGAAATTGCTTTAAACATCTAGCAGATCTTCTCCTTATTTAGATTATCATTTGAACATCAACCGAGTGGTGTAGATACAGAAACCGCCCCTTTATCGAATCTCTTAGTCATATCCAGAATCTTGGTCCTCAGAATCGTCATAGATCTTCTGGAGAATAGTTTTTTTATATGAATCAAAATGTCTTTCGATGTTTTAATACAGTATATATGATATAGTATCATATGTCAATATTCTCTAAGATGAGCAAACTCTTCAGGATACTGATATATCTCATATTTTTTAATCATTTTCGGCTGTGTTACGCTTGAACTCTCGTTCATTAAAGAAAGAAACCGCTGTTTCGATTCCGCATCAGAATCGTAAGAGAGGGCTATACATGGTTCGATTATACTGGCTATTTGGGCAGCGGCCTCAAGGGAGTTGCCCGAATAGAGTAATATATCCGGGTTGAAATCCCTTCTTATGAAGACCATATCTGCAAAGGGTTTGCTATCACTGGGGTGATAAATGCGAATTCCATTTGAGGCAGATATCAGAAAGGATAATGGTCGATTGGCCGGATGGTCACAATGCATCCCATAGAGTTCGATATCCTTAATGATAACCCGATCCCCGACATTCAGGGTTTGTGTCTTTATCCCTTCAAGCCTCTTCGCTATAAACTCGCTTGTCAAGACTGGCGTATTTGTTCTGCTGTGGATTTTCCTGAGAAGTCCTGGTGCAAAATGGTCATCGTGTTCGTGAGTGATGATTATCATATCCGCATGGAAGCTCTTATTTGGATCCAACATCACAGGGTCAAAGACCAAGGTTACTGTCTGCGTTTTGATTACTACGCAGGAATACGAATTTATCCATGCAATGGCGACTTTTCCCTTAGGTACCTTTGAATTGAATACATCCTCAAGGCTCACAATCTATGCTACCTCCTCAAAATCCAATCACAGATGATTCATTGACTTTTAATCGCTTGCCTGACAGCTTTTTGGTCATGACGATCTTGTATATGATAATACAATTACACTTCTTCTTTTCAAATAGAGGTCAATGTCTTTTCTGGAAAAAACCTTTGCCTGAGCAATTCTATTCCATCGTTTTTATATTTTTCCCCCAAAGAGTCGAAAAGAAAGGTTCCAGCGTATCCTTTTTCAATATTACTATCATGCACTATTTTTACAGTTTGAAGCTACACTTTCAATTCCGGTATAAGCGTTTCAGGCGGAGGAGCTATTCGATCTTTCTTCCCTTGCGATCATTTGCCAAATAATCAAAAAACTTTTCATCAGCGGAAGATAGCATTTGCGGATTTTTGCTTTTGGCAAAACCACGGAATTGTCTGGCCTATTTCCTATATCCCCTTAATGTATTCTTAAAATAGTGCTTTTATATTTAATTCATCATTTAACTTATCATAAACCGGCGTCCAATCCTATTTATTATCTTCAATAACTCGCCTGTCCTGTCTTTTATTATCTTTGATCCTTCTATTTGTAAAATATTGATACTGCATGATGCGTCTGTCTTTTCTGAGGAATTGTCTGGTTTTTGCTTTTTAAGGTTTCCTGAATAAATAGTCAAAGCCTATTACTGGCAGTTTCATAACCACATGAGGCTCTAAAAAGTTCCTGTTTGAGCAGGAACTTCGATTTCAGCTCTTTGAAAAACAGACGCAAAAAGATGGCTTTCAGCCACTTTTCAAGGTTCATCACGAGGAAGCACAACGCCATGGCCGTTTCGCTTGTGGTGGCCAGC
>JAXHVA010000021.1:0-51627 GCA_034189035.1 Thermodesulfobacteriota bacterium | reverse complement strand
CTTCCCCCCCCCGAAGCAAGCACTAAACACTATGAGAATGAGCTTTAACAAGATTTAAGTTTTATGATTCGGGGATTAGCACCCGTACCTTATAAAATGATTTCTACAAGGTTGATAGGCCAGAAGATATCTGTTGATAGAGGCCGTAAAAAAATAGAGAACTCGTGATCCGTCCGAGGAAAGAATCAGATACATATTCTTGGATGTTAACTTTTATATACCCGTAAATGGTAGCATAGAGAAAGTTCCTGTGCTGGTGGCTATCGGAGTTACCGAAACAGGACAAAACTGGATTTAGGTTTTCAGGCAGGGGATAAAGAATCGGCATCTCACTGGCGAGAGTTTTTCAAGGATCTGAAGGGAAGAGTTTCCAAAAGCCAAAGTCTAAAGATGCCAGGTCCATGTGGCCCGAAATGTCCTGGCCAAGGTTCCTACGAAGTTAAAAAACTGTGGCAGATGATATAAGATCCATTTTCTATGCCTCCTCAAAAAAGACATAGAGTTCTTTGACCTTTTTAAACAAAGATGGCAGCAAGACCTCCCTTCTGCCGTCAAGTACCTGGATAACCCTATAAAGGCGTGTCTGACGTTTTTTATCTGTCCTGTGGAAAAGAAAGGTCTCTTTGAGAACTACAAACATCATTGAACGTCTTAACAAAGGAATTCAAACGCAGAACGAAACCTATGGAAATAGTTGCCGGAGGGACCCCCCCTGCTATACTCTACAGCTTTTATCAGTATTAATCTGCCCCTCCTTAAAGATATTGGAAAATAAAAAATCTTCTCAAAATAATTGACAGTACCTTTTAAAGGACACAATTCTAAATGGAAATCCTCTTTAAACCCGAGAAGTCAGTTAAGTATTTTGTATATATCCTTATCTTCCTGATCTCAACACATCTTATCAGCCAATATATAATCCATTTTATCGGCCATAATTATCGCTTTTTACGTATCTTTGATCTTGGCTGGGAGCAGAGCATTCCTTCACTCTTTGTCACGATTGAGTGGTTATTGGGCTTATTTCTGCTAGCAGTCATCACAACTGTAAAAAAAAATGAGGGATCCTACTTGTATTGGCTCGGTTTAGTCATTACTTTCTCGTATCTCACTTTGGATGAAGCAGTTTCAATCCATGAACGCCTATCCAACCCGATACGCTCATTACTGAAGTTATCGGGATTACTCTACTATGCCTGGATCATTCCATATAGCATTGCCTTGTTTATCTTCTTTTTAATATATTTAAGGTTTATCATTAGCCTTCCCTATAGGACACGAATCCTGATCATCACCGGCGGGGTTCTATTTCTTATAGGAGCTTTAGGCCTTGAGATATTTGAAGGGAAATATATAGAAGTATTCGACAGAAATAGGCTCTATCACCTCTTTTACATTACTCTAGAAGAATCATTAGAGATGATCGGGCTTGGTGTATTTATTTATGCGCTCATGACATATATCGATCTGGAATGTAAAGGTACACGGATCGGTATAAAATCTTCAAAAGGATAAACGGTCTTTATCCAGCGAAAAACAGATGCGTAGCATCTAAGAGATAATACGATATAATACTACTTTTCTGGAGCCGACGGGGGGACTTGAACCCCCGACCTACTGATTACGAATCAGTTGCTCTGCCACTGAGCTACGTCGGCATCACTATAATATAACCTATAAATCCATCATATAATCTATGGCATCTTCAATCTTTATCAAGGTATTATATGGTATATGCTCAATATTTCCATCCTCAATATAGGCAATGTACATGACTTCTTCATCAAAGAACCTGGGTATTCCACCCTGGGTTAATCTTTTTTTTATTGATGCCCTTCTTTATTCCTTCTGGAGTCATCTTACGCGCCTCTTTTTTTACTCGCTCAGCCCTCTGCTTGAAGCCCTTATTGCACAGAACTCCCCGCACATAGTACAAACTTCACTGTCCTCTGGTTCCATTCTCTCTCTCAGATCTTTCGCTCTTTCAGGGTCAAGTGCCAGATTGATCTGTTCTTTCCAGTCCAACTGTTTTCTACTCACGGCCATCTTGTGATCTTTCTCTATAGCCCCTTTAACCCCCTTTGCAATATCTGCCGCATGTGCAGCGATCCTTGATGCGATAACACCTTGTCTGACATCTTCAACCGTAGGTAATCCAAGGTGCTCAGATGGCGTTACATAGCATAAAAAGTCTGCTCCCGCTGATGCAGCGATAGCACCTCCAATAGCAGAGGTAATATGGTCATATCCAGGAGCGATATCTGTAACCAAAGGGCCTAATACATAGAATGGAGCACCATGACACAATTGCTTTTGTAAAAGGATATTCGCCTCGATCTGATTTATAGGTACATGACCCGGACCTTCGATCATGATCTGCACATCACGATCCCATGCCCTCTGTGTAAGTTCTCCTAAGATAACCAGTTCCTGAACCTGTCCTCTATCTGTGGCATCTGCAAGCGCCCCAGGACGAAGCCCATCTCCCAGGCTAAGGGTAAGGTCGAAGGCTTGAGCAATATCCAACAATCGATCGAAGTTCTCGAAAAGGGGGTTCTCCTTATCATTATACGCCATCCACTCGACTAAGAAAGCCCCTCCACGACTGACGACGTCCATTAATCTGCCCTCTTTTTTAAGCCTCCCAACAGATTCAATGGTTACACCACAGTGCACAGTAACAAAGTCAACACCATCTTGTGCGTGTCTCTCTATTACTTTGAAGATATCATCCGCTGTCATATTTACAATAGACGTCTTTTTGTTCTGTACTGTTTCAATCGCTGTCTGATAAATAGGAACCGTTCCAACAGGGATCGTAGATTTCTTTATAATCTCTTTTCTTATTTCATCCAGATTCCCCCCTGTACTCAAGTCCATGATCGTATCTGCACCTGCATTTACGGCTATCCTTAATTTCTCTAGCTCTTCGTTCATATCGATATGATCTTTGGATGTACCTATGTTAGCATTTATCTTGGTTCTTAATCCCTTACCAATAGCAAGAGGCTTTATATATTTATGCTTTATGTTCTGGGATATAATCGTATTTCCCTTAGAAATTCCTTCACGAATAAGCTCTGCATCCAGGTTTTCATCAAGGGCACAGGCCTTCATCTCATCTGTAATAACTCCTCTTTTGGCATCTGATAATTGGCCCACCTTATATTTTCCTCCTCATTGGATTAACTCAAAGATTCTGAGTTGATAATCCTTATGAATCTTCTCTCCGACCTCTTTTTCATCCCTTCCTAAGACCCTCACTGGAGATTCTTTCCCTAAATTTTTTTTATCATAGTTCAGATCCGGTATTCCCTTTTCTTTTTTTAGGGCAAGCTCGACTCCTTATTTAGTTACTATACTCCTGTTCTTTCTTTCTGTCAAAAAAACTTATATGTAAATCTATATCAATGTATTTTTTTCATATCAACCGAGTCAATAAGTTCGTCTGTCTCTTCGAACTTTTTCCCTTTAATTGAGTCTTTGATATTGGAGAATTGACTTGGCCTTATATCTCCCTTAAGATAGCTGCATATGGGTTGACAGGGCCATGCCCCTTACCCAAATCAAGGGAGCTTTTAATAGCAATAGCTATAAAATCCTTGGCATTTTTTACTGCCTGACTCACAGTGGAACCCATTGCGATCTCTAACGCTAAAAAAGCAGAATAAACACAGCCTGTCCCATGTGTATTCGCAGTGTGAATCCTATCAGAATCGTATTCAAAATACTCTTTCCCGTTAAAAAGGATATCTATTGATCTGCCAGGTAAATGCCCCCCTTTAATCAAGACATTACTTGCCCCTCTTTTAAAAATCTCTAGAGCAGCCTTCTTCATTTCCTCAGTATTTTCAACCTTCCTGCCCCATATCTTTGAGGCCTCATGGAGATTTGGAGTAATGAGGAAGGCCAGGGGAATCAATTCGCTTTTAAGGGCATCCAATGCATCCTCATAGAGAACCGACCTTCCTCCCTTGGCTACCATGACCGGATCAACGATAAGCTTTTCTATCTCATATTCCCTCATCTTGTTAGCAACAGCCTTCACTACATCGGAGTTTACTAACATCCCGGTCTTCACAGCATCAACACCAATATCTGTAACAACAGAATCGATCTGCCTCTTTATAAACTCAATGGGTATGGGATATACATCTTGAATACCTAAGGTGTTTTGGGCTGTCAGGGCAGTAATTACACTCATTCCAAAACCACCGTAAAGGGCGATGGTCTTTAAATCTGCCTGTACTCCAGCCCCCCCTCCGGAATCAGACCCTGCTATTGTAAGTACCCGCTTTATCAAAAATAATCCTTTATAGGCTGTTGGCCAAAAGAAAAATTTCTTTTCGTTTTACCAAGACTTGTTATAAAAAACCTTTTGATAACCACTCAAAGGAATTTTTCTTTTGGCCAACAGAGAGTTTATTCGAAGAACAACATTATTTATATCATTCAAGGTTGAAAAGATTTCTTATTGCATCGATATAGTAATCCCTTCTACGTGTATCTTCCTGTCTTTTTAACTGCGTCAATGGGCTATGGAGGATCTTATTAATGATCGAAGATGTCAGGTTATTCAATAACTCTCTGTCGAGCTGTGAGTTTCCATTCAAACCGGCTATAACCTTTTCTACCTCCTTCTTTCTTATGTCCTCGAGCCTTTGCTTTAATGAGATAATTGTAGGGACAACACTCAAACTCTTCAACCATCTATCAAATTTACCTACCTCCTTCTCGATGATCCTTTCAGCCTTCTTCGCCTCTTCACTTCGTGCCTTTATATTGGCATCAACTACACCTTGCATGTCATCGATATCGTAAAGATAGATATTGTCAATGTCGTTTATTTTAGGATCAATATTTCGAGGCACAGCAATATCAATGAGAAAGATTGGTCTGAACTTTCTTATTTTAAGGGATCTTACGATATCATTATACCCGATCGTATAGTGAGGAGAACTGGTTGAACTTATCACAATATCAACCTGATCAAGAAAAAGGGCTAAATCTTCAAAAACAACGGTTCTGCCACGGAATTCACGTGCTAATTTTTCAGCTCTTTCACGAGTCCTGTTTGCTATCAATATCTCCTTCACCCCATTGTTCATCAAATGGCGTGCCGCCAGTTCAGACATCTCACCGCTACCGATAAGCATAATAACTTTGTATTTTAAATCATCAAATATCTTTTTCGCCAGTTCAACAGCAGCGAAGCTTATAGACACAGCAGAAGTTGCGATCATACTCTCTGTTCTCACCTTCTTGCCCACGGAAAAGGCCTTGTGGAGAAACTTATGCAAGATCAGACCGGATGTCTTAGATCGATTTGCCATCCTGTAGGCATCCTTTAACTGACCTAATATCTGTGGTTCTCCTACGACCATTGAATCTAAACTGGAAGCAACCTTGAAAACATGCCTGATAGCATCATCAGACTCGTATGAATACAGGCAAGAATCCAATTGTTGTTTTGGTACATTGTGGTAAGAAGACAAAAAATTCTTTATCTCATTTATCCCTTTTTCAGGATCCCTTGTAACTGCCATGACTTCCACCCGGTTACATGTAGAGAGAATCAAACCTTCGCTGATATAAGAGAGGTTGGTTAACTTTTTCAGAGGCTCTTCAATATTATCTGAAGGGAAATGGAGCCTTTCCCTCATTTCTATGGGAGCTGTTTTATGGTTTAATCCGACTACAATGATGTCCATTTAACAAACTATATCCTATAAAAAAAAGAAAAACCGTATCATTCGTATTTATAAAATAGGAAGTTACCAGTTATTAGCAAGCTTTGACGGCAATCAAATTTTAATCTTTACTGTGTTGTCTGAATGTCTAAAATGAACTAAGAAAAAAACAGGTAATTATCCTAAATTTTACTTCTGAAAGAGTCTACAAATGGAACGACAGAATTGACTGGTGACATACTGTTTTTGTTTACACTCACTTGAGTGTGAATTTTACCCGAATAAATTGGCTACTCCTTATTGCGACCCTTTTCAAAAGCCTAACTGTTACGAAGATCTATCACCTTTCATAAGAATGAAGCACTGAACACATGGTATTTATTCCAAGGAAAGAGAACATTACCGCAAAAAAGCCAACGATTGCAAAGACAGCAGCGCGTTTCCCTCTCCACCCCATATTTATCCTCCCATGCAACAATGCTGCATAAAATATCCATGTCAGCAATGTCCATATTTCCTTTGCATCCCAGTTCCAGAAGGAACCCCAGGCAAACCTCGCCCATATTGAACCTGAAACCATTGCAATAGTTAGTAAAGGGAATCCGATAGAGAGGCATGAATGGTTTATATCGTCCAATAACTTTAAAGAAGGCAGTCTATAGTATAAAGACCCGATCCGTTTAGACTTTATCTGGTATTCCTGTATCAGGTACATCACACCGGCACAAAAAGCAAGAGCGAAGATTGCATTGCCCAAAAATGCCACAAGAACATGAATCGGAAGCCACGTGCTCTTTAGTATTGATGGAAGGGGCCCAATCTCTTTGGAAAAAGCAGCTGATAAAGTAATAAGGATGAATGCTAAAGGCGAGATAAAAGAACCTAGAACATCTATCTTATATTTAAATTGGACGATGAGATACAGAAACACAATTGTCCATGCCAAAAACGAAGGTGCTTCATGTAGATTGGTGATAGGGAGGTACCCGGCCTCAAAATATCTCAAAGTCAAACTTATTGTATGGAAAATAAAACCACTGAATAGAACAGTTGTAGCAACCTTAGAAATAAAGGATTTCTGTTTGAATAAGAACAGCAAGAAGATCAGAGTCCCCGCGAAATAAAATATAAGTACTGCTTTAAAAAAAAAGATATTCATTATTGAAATCCTACGATCTAAAAGACGATATTCAGCTCTTGTAATGTATACCCCTCTCCTAGAACGTCAAAGAGAACTCTATTCACCTCTTCTTCCTTTCCCTTTTTTACATAATCGAGAATGTCCGAATCTATCAACCTGTAGAAAGTCATGCTGTTTTTTTGTGAGTCACTGCTTTCCAATAAAAGCTTCTCACGTATGGCACCCATTAGAATAAGGAATAAAGCGTACTCTTCTCCATAAGCTGCCTCAAGCTCTTTTCTTATCCTCTTTGCAAGTGCCGGGCTTTTTCCATTGGTGGAGATGGATATAAACAAGTCCCCCCTTTGAACTACTGAGGGGACAATAAAATTGCACATCTTCGGCATATCAACAACATTAAAGAGGATCCCCCTTTTTTTTGCCTCTTCAGCCGCCTTTTTATTTATGTTTGAATCATTGGTTGCACAGAAAACAACAAATGCATCCTTAATGTCTCCACTTTGGTACTCTCTGCATACATTTTTTATCTTTCCTAAGGATTGAAGCTCTTTCAGCTTTGGGGTTAAAGAAGGACTGATTACAGTAACTGCTCCTTTGTATTTTAAAAGTGACTCGACCTTCCTCTGCGCAATCCTCCCACCACCCAATACTACACATATCTTATCGGTTATATCAACATTTATCGGGTAGTATTTCATTCAAAACTTCCATATGAAAACTATCTATAAATAATGTTCGTCAATTATAGATTTTGTATCATTTCTGCGTGTTATAGGCAGTAATCTATCAGCATACTCCAACAAGGGGCAAATCTTAATGACACGAACTACAATTGTTCGATGAACAAGTGCCACAGCCACTGGATCCAACTGAACTTGAATAATTTCCATCATTTTTAAAGCTGAAGGTTGAAAGCAACTTTTCAACATCTGCACTTTTACATACCGGACAATTCACCTCAGATGAACTCCCTAATACCAATTCCTCAAATTCTTTTTTGCAATGCTCACACCTGTATTCGTATATTGGCATCTTATTTAACCTCCTTCTTAGTAAGAACAGACTCTTAAAAAAACTCCTAATAAACAAGACGAAACCGAATCTTCAAGCGTAAAGGGGGCATTTTCATGACAAAGCCTCCTTTATTACCTCACTATAAACCCTCTTTAATGGAACATCTCTTTCTTTTGCTATTCTCTTGCAATCTTCATACTCTGGCGATATATTCACTATTTTATCTCTTTGCTGGCCTATCTTTACATGGACTTTCCCAAACCTCGTCTCTACCTCTTTCACCCAGCTTTTAAGCTTCAACCTCTCCATTTCAAAATAACGAACACCAAAGGATGTTGTCTCCTCAAATATAGAGTGAATCACAGGTAACCTCTTCTCCTCATGGCAAATCACCCTTAGAAGAAGACCTGGTCTGTTCTTTTTCATCTGAACAGACGATAGAGACACATCCAACGCCCCTTGCTCAAAGAGCCTTTCCATCAAAAAATCATAGACCTCCGGGCTCATATCATCGATGTTTGTCTCTATTACAGTTACCCTGTCAACCTCTTTTGCTCTTTCATCTTCTCCCAAAATAAGCCTGAGAAGATTCGGAATCTCTTCAAACTCTCTATCACCCACTCCGTAACCGACACCCTTAATCCTCATTGAAGGCATCCTTCCGAAATCTTCCGTAAGGGTGCGGATTATAGCTGCCCCAGTTGGTGTAACCAACTCTCCTTTAATCCCCGTTTCGTAAACGGGTTTACCCCGGAGTATTTCGAGGGTCGCTGGTGCAGGAATAGGTAATCTCCCATGCTGACAATTCACAAAACCCGACCCTAGAGGGATCCTTGAGGCATAGATTCGATCTATCTCAAAATAGGTTAACCCAAGGATCGACCCTACGATATCAATAATAGAATCGACAGCTCCTACCTCATGGAAACACACACTGTCAACATCTCTCTTGTGGATTTTCGCTTCCGCTTGTGCCAAAGTACGAAATACACTTATGCTTAATCCCTTGACTTCTTTATCTAAAGTGCTTCCTTCGATGAGACGCCTGATATCAGAAAAGCTCCGGTGATAGGTATCTTCTTGTTTTAGAACCACCTTTACCTTAGAGCCGCTAATCTTCATCCTCTGGTCAGCGCAATAAGATATCTCATATCCATCCAAAGGAAGTTTCTTTAACTCATCCTCTACTATGGTCTTAGGAAGCCCCAAATCAAACAAGGCACCCAGGACCATATCTCCGCTAATTCCAGAAAAACAATCAAAATAGGCTATATTCATTCCTTCAGGCCCTATTAATTAAACTCGCAATATAACCAGCTCCAAAACCGTTGTCAATATTAGTAACCGCAACCCCCGGAGCACATGAATTTAACATTCCTAGCAAGGCGGTTATCCCTCCAAAATTGGCGCCATATCCAATACTCGTAGGAACCGCAATGATAGGTTTTGCAACCAATCCACCAACAACGCTCGGTAGTGCTCCTTCCATTCCTGCAACCACTACCAGTACACTGGCGTCAAACAGCCTTTTCATCTGGCTCATTAAACGGTGAATACCTGCAACTCCGACATCATAGAGTCGATCAACCTTGTTCCCCATCATGTAAGCAGTAAGCAAAGCCTCTTCAGCTACTGGCATATCTGAAGTTCCAGCGCTGATTACCAATACAGTTCCCCTGCCCCCTTCTTTTATCTCCTGATTTACTATTGTAATCGCATTCGGCTTTGGATGGTATTGAGCATCTGGAAAGATATCCTTTACTCTTTGTGCTTTCTCCCTATCTACCCTAGTTACCAAAATATTTTCACCTTTTTCAACCATACTTTGAGTTATAGAGATAATATCCTCATCTGACTTGCCCTCTCCGAATATTACCTCAGGAAACCCAAGTCTTAAATGGCGATGGTGATCAACGGTTGCATGACCGATATCTTCAAAGGGGAGAGTTTTCAATGAATCCAATGCTTCATCAACTTCAACTTCCCCTCTTTTAACCCCTTGCAAAAGGTTTTTTAATAATTTCAGGTTCATCTTTCACCAAAAAATAGTAGCTCATCCCTCTTTATTTCCCCTCTTTTTCATAAAGGGGAAAAGGAGGTTCTTATCATTCTTTGGCACAGAACGCTATGAGCTTTAAGCAAATCCCTATTAGCTATAAATGTAATGACTTATTTTACAGAATCAAGAGCCCATTGAATTTCTTAGCCTCTTTACAGTGAACAGATTCTTGACATCGTCCTGTTCCTCTTTTTTAGGGGTTTCCAGTATCATGGGCATATCTCGCACTGCCCGGTGATTTATCAATATATCAAACCCCTTGATGCCAATTTTGCCTTTGCCGATATGTTCATGCCGATCGATGAAAGAGCCAAGGCTTCCCTTAGAATCGTTTAGATGGATCAGACAGAATCTGTCCATACCCAAAAACGAATCGATCTCGTTTATTAACTCTTCTATGGAATCCGTATCTCTCAGATCATAACCAGAAGCAAAGCCATGGCATGTATCGAAACATAGACCCAGCGAATGATCTTTCTTTACTGATTCGGTTATCTCCTTGATTTGATTTAGTGTATAACCAATTATTGAACCAGAACCAGCAGTATTCTCCAAAAGAATCTTTACGTTTCTATGCCTGCCATCATCCAGTATCGAGTTTAATGCGTCACTTGCCCTTTTCATCCCATACTGTAGATCCCTATCCTTAGAGCTCCCAATGTGGGTTACTAAAAAGGTTGCGCCTAACATATCCGCCCTTTCTAAATCGAGTTTAAAAGAATCTATTGATCTCTTGTAGAGATCTTCATCTGGTGAAGCAAGATTAATAAGGTATGATGTATGAACCACAAGTGGGTGTATCTTACTTTCATTTAACTTTTCTTTAAATATCCGCACATCTTCATCGAAAAGCGGAGGGACTTTCCAACCACGTGGGTTATGCGAGAATATCTGCATAGCAGTGCACCCTATGGCCTTTGCCCTGTCTATAGAGTGAAATATCTTTCCCGAAATAGAGACATGGACTCCCAATTGCAACGCTTTAATGAACCCTTTCTTCTTTATGCTCCAATAGCAATCCTTCTTGCCAAATATTCCGGTAATCCAGATTCTAAAATCTTTTTTTGTGCGGTTGTAATATCGTACGGAACTCTTTTGATTGTATATAAAAACTCTTCTGTATCATATACTCCAAAAGCTGCGTCCAAGATAGCATCTCGAGGCTGTCCTACACTCCCGACATTAATAATATATCTACACCCCTCTTTCAAATGAATTGTAAATGGACCCGAGGGGTAAACCATTCCTTTACTATCTTTTATAAATACAGCGGGGATATGGGAATGCCCGACAAAACAGATTCTACTATTGCAAGAATTAAAACCCTGAATCACATCGCTTAATGAAAAAAGGTAGCCCCACTCCTGTGGATTATATGGTGTTGAATGTACAAATGTAAGATCATCCGTACTGTTTATTAAGGAAACTCCTGATAAAAAGCTCCGGTTTCTCTTTGGCATGTGTTCCTTTGTCCATTCAATCGCCTTTCTAGCAAGAGCATTAAAAGAAGAAATATCAGTTAAACCGGCCACTGCATAATCATGATTCCCCGCTATGATTACATCTGCCCTGTCTTTAATAATATCAAGACACTCATTAGGATTTGCCCCATAGCCAACAACATCTCCTAAAAAGGCCAGCTTTAAAATGTCTTCTTTTGATATACAATCTAAAACAGCTTCTAATGCCTCAAGATTCCCATGTATATCTGATAGAATAGCCCACTTCAACTCTCGTTTATCTCCAAATAAACATATAACAACTACTAATAAAAAGTTTTAAAAAACAAAATGAAAGACCTTTTGACAGAGCCTTTTCTAAATTGCATTTACATTCTGCAAAACCCATCTTAATGAAAGAAATTTAATTAAATTTAGACAAGAGATATTTTAAAAAGGCTCTTAAAAAGAACAGAAGGTGCTATTGTTTGACTGTACAATATGGACAAATACCTGTATCATTACACAAGTACAGTACTGACACAAGATCAGTATTGTACTTCCTTTATGCTCATAAAAGTGCGAACCTTGCATGGGCGTATTATATGATTGGTCATTATTGTAAATATTTTTAGCAAAGATATATTAATCATTATTTTAACACTTTAAGATTAAATCAAAAAACCAGGTAAGTCAAGAAATTGTTGGCGATACCTATATATCCTATAAATATACTTGACTTTAATCATGATTTCAATGTATCGTTGATTTATATGCAAATAAATCAAATGGGAAGGGGTGTATAATGAGAAAAAGACCTATATCCAAAAATTCATTTGCGGTTTTTCTTATCACCATCATTTTGATAACCTCCATCCATTTGCAAAAGGCATATGCAGAAAAGACAATTATCGCAAGACTGACTTCATTCAAGGGATATCTGAATGTTACAAGGGATGATACTGCACTTCCCCCTGTAGTGAATATGCCTCTTTTAAATAATGACAGAATCAAGATTGTGGATGGAACAGCAACGATTCAATTTCCTGAAGGCAGCATATTGAGACTCTTGCCCCGCACAGAGATTATCATGAAAGAAACGAAAAAAAAGAGAAAAACAGGAATTTTCAAAAGATCATATACCAGCCGTTTCATTGAGGTTATTTCCGGAAAGTTATGGGCAGATATCATACCCAAGGGTAACATTGAGACAGAAATTGATACAGGTATCTCTATCATACAATTAAATGAGGGATCTGTAGAAATCAGTATCGGTTTTGCCACAGGCACAGTATCCGTTGGATGTTCCCGAGGAAGAATCTTGCTTACGGTTGTGATTGCAGGAGTAACGTATGTAGAAGAGTTAACTTCCGGACAATATACAAACATCATATCAGGTATTCCACCGACTGTTTCTGCTCCATATATCTCCGGGGCGATTACCCGTCTCGAACCGTTAATTAAAAAGCGGGTGGAAGAGTTAGTACAAAAAAAAGTGCCAGCACCAGAACCAACGATAGAACCAAAAGAAGAACCATTAATAGCAATTGAAACAATGTCTTTATCAGAGCAAACGGCGCCTAAGCCTATAGCGCCAGTCGCCCCTCCAGCTTCGGCAAGCCCATCGACACCTTAGTCAAGTTTGTATACATCAATAAATGAGCAATTTTGTTCATGATCAAGGAATGCGGAGAGTTTAGTTACAGTGAATATTGGCATGGAGGGTCATAATGTGATATTCCCTTACATCTAAACCCGAAACAGAGGTTGAGTAAAAAGGGCCATTTATAGATGTATACATAAACAGATTAGATTTATTAATCAAATACTTCTGCTAAATACTTGATAATAAGGATACACCTCGGGGTTTATATGCGACGAGCTATTGCCTTAGAAATTTCCGTATGTGCGGATGTCCGTTGAGAAAGAATGATAGCTATTGATTTGTCTTGTCTAATGAGAGACAGTCTCTATTTGCAAGACAACCGAGAGCTATTCTAATAGAGCTAAACCTTGTCTATCATTTCATATAAAAAATCCAACAATGGCGAAAAATTATATATTTAACAAGAAGTTTGAGAAAAACAATGTCATTATACACCCCCCCCCTTAATAATCAGGATATCTCATGGCATGTATTTTGCTCTCTTACAAAATTTAATCCAATGATTCCTCACCCTACTAAGCGAAAAAAAGAATGGCTGTATATAGGCTTTTAACAAAATACTTTTACCAAATATGTCACCTCCCTTCACTTACCATAACTACGTTGAAAGAATAATCGATTGTATGATTTACAAGTTATGTAAAATTTCTCTTTCTAATGCTCAGAAAAAGCATCATACGAACTTGCGCATACTAAAATTAGCTATATTTCCATCTGTATATTAAAAACTTCTTTTTCAAAAACTCAATTAAAACTTCATTTTTTAGTTGACTTTGATAAAAACTTAGGTATAAGTTCAAATTCTGTAAACCACAAACTATTTAAGGGGAGGGTTTATAAATGGAAAGAAGACGAACAACCATAAACCTCTTGACTGTTTTCCTTTTCAGCATTATACTATTTGCCTCCGCATCTATGCAAAAGGCTTATGGAAAAGAGGAGATTATTGCAAAAATGACAGGGTTTAAGGGGCATCTAAACATTATGAGAAATGAAGTTGCAATACCCCCTGTTGTGAATTTACACCTTTTAAATAATGACAGGATCAATGTTGTAGAAGGAACAGCAGAGATCAATTTCGATGATGGAAGCACTGTGGTCCTCTTTACCAACACTGAGATCATCATCAAACAAGATCTCAAAAAGAGAGACTTAACAGGTGTTTTGAAAAGGTCATACACCCTTCGTTTTATTAAGATTGTATCTGGCAGGTTATGGGCGAATGTAATACCAATGGAATACATAATCACAGAATTCGAAACAGGTGCTGGAACAATACAAATAAAAAGAGGCACAGTGGAAATCGCTATTGGCTTTGTAACAGGTACCGTATCCATCGGATGCCCTAGAGGTGAGGCAACTGTTCGTGTACTCATTGCTGGGATCACTCATGAAGTAGATTTAACTGCCGGACAATTAACGACAATTATTCCGGGAACGCCTCCGACTTCTCCAGTGTCCTATACCCCTGGTACGATTGTCCCTATTGACCCTGAAACGGAAAAGATGATGATGAAACTTCTTGCACAACCTACGGCAATAGAGAGTCCGCCTGAAACTTTAGAACAAGAACCACCTCCAACTTCGGCAAGTCCTTCATCACTATAAATTGGAATATATCGATACATTAATGCGTATATTAGATTTATTTATTCCTTACTTAATATTGTATAAGAAGGAGGTAATTATGCAGTGGTACTTACAGAAAGTGTTCAAGCAGGCTATTTCTTTTTCTTCCTTTGTTTTGATCATAACAGCCATATCTTTGCCCACAACTTCTATGGCAAGGGAGAAACTCTATATTGGACGGCTTGAGATAAGTCCACTTCTCAATCTTAAAGGAACTTATACTGATAACGTTTATCAAACAAGTGATGAAGAAGAGAGCGACCTGATTACCACTCTCAGTCCTTTTATAGGATTCGCTCTGCCAGTAAAAAGACATGTTATAAAATTCGATTATATGGCAGACATAATTAAATATAGTGAATACAACGAACATGATACGGAGGATCATCTGTTGAAAGGACTGATTGATCTTCAATTCCAGGATAAATGGAATGTAAAGTTCGGTAATGACTGGAACTCATCCTCAACCCCTCCTGAGTTTGAAACTGATGAAAGAAATGATTTTTATCTCAATACATCATTTGCAAAAGTCTCTTACAAATTTGCTGACCGTTACACAATAAACACAGACTATAAACACATAACTAAACGCTTTGATAAAAGCTACCCCAAATACAGTGATAGGCTCGATAATTTCGACAGGGATGATATCGGGGCTTCTATCGTTTACCAGGCATGGGCTAAGACCTCGATACTGTTTGAATATATCTTTACAGATATCGATAATGAGGATTATGACTTTCCATCTACAGATAGTGAAAGCCATACAGCATATATCGGGCTGATCTGGAAGGCCACTGCCAAACTTACAGGAGTCATTAAAGGTGGGTACATAGGCCGAGACTATGATGATGCGGGAGAGGATGAGACCGACTTTGCTTACTATGCCGATCTTACATATAATTGGTCTAAAGATACCATTTTTCTCTTTTCCGGGGCACGGGAAATCTTAGAAACATCGGTTACAGCAGAAGAGGGTCCTTATGGTACGAACTACATTTCTACCAGTGCAGATATATCGTTAGAACACCGTTTTACTTCTAAGCTATCCTCCTCTTTTGGTGTATCCTACACACTAAACGACTTTTCAGAGAAAGGCACTATCGGTAAAAAGAGGAAGGATGACAGATATACCGTCACTGCAGGGTTAACTCACAAAATCATCAAAGACTGGCTTATAGGAAATCTGAAATACGACCTTACAAATAATGAATCCAATATTGCGATTGAGGATTACAAAGAGAATCAGGTCACGTTCAATTTACTTCTCATACCTTAAAAAACTTCTTCTTAGCGATTGCTGACTTTGGGTAAATGAAAAAGACGGAAAATCATACAAAAAGATTATACTCATTTATTATTTATATATTTATTATCCTTTCTTTTATACTCCCAATATCTTCTTGTGTGAGCTATCCAGACATCCCTGATGTAAAGAAAACCAGTGAGGATAAAAAGAACAACTTCGATTTAAACAAAAACGAAGAAACAATCGCCGAAGTATTCGAGAAGAAGGCTGGAGAGTTCTTTCATCCTTACCAATCAGACAAGGCCAAAGATTACCAGATCGGTCCTGAAGACATTCTTTTGATACAGGTTTGGGATCATGATGATCTTACAAGGTCAGTAACAGTATCAAGAGAAGGTGAATTCTCATACCCACTGATTGGTATGCTAAGTGCAGATGGTATGACCGTCCACGAATTAAAAAAAGATCTTGAAGAAAAACTGGCTGGAAGATTCATCATCAATCCTCAGGTTACGGTCTCTGTTAAAGAGTACAAAAGCAAGAGGGTATATTTACTGGGAGAAGTGGGAGGCCCTTATAGGGGTGATCAGGGGCCAGGAGTATATCCCTTAACAGGGCAGACCACTTTGCTCGAGGTCATTTCCAGGGCAGGCGGACCTACTCGAGATGCAGGAAATGAGATCGTAGTAGTGCGTCCTAGGAATAATATCAGGAAAGGAAACCCTGTGCCTCTGGAAAATGCTGGGGAGGGAGAAGTCATTACTCTCAATCTGCGAAAATCTCTGGAAGGGGATACCAACCAAAATATAATCCTAAAACACGGTGATACAATCTATGTGCCTAAGGCTGAATTCTTCTATGTATATGGCGAAGTAAAAAGTGAGGGGAGGTACAAACTCGAAAAAGGGACCACTGTCCTCAAGGGGATAACAATGGCCGGTGGATTTACTGAAAAGGCAGCGAAAAAAAAGGTGAGGTTATTACGTGAAAAAAAAGGAGAGAAAGCAAAGATACAGGCGAGAATGACCGACCTAATAAACCCAGAGGATATTATTATGGTACCTGAGAGCTTCTTTTAATTAAACCCTATTAAAAAAGGATATCCATGCTATCCCAACAAGACAATCCTCACCTTCGAGACTACATCAGGATTATTCTGAATAGGAAATGGACAATTCTTACTGTCCTTATCGTGCTGGTTACTACAGTTACAATAGGTTCGTACAAGATGATACCGGTCTTTCAGGCCACGACCCAGTTACTCATAGAGAAGGAGTCGCCAAAAGTCGTCAATATTGAGGAGGTCCTTGCTGTGGACACCTCCAATATCGATTACTATAAGACCCAGTATGAAATACTAAAGAGTCATTCCCTTGCGTTAAAGGTAATTAAAACCCTCAACCTCGAAAACTCCCCTGAATTCAGGCTGAAGAATAAAGGCCCTCGAATCAATATAAAGGAAAAAATCTCCTCATGGTTTAAAAAGGGCACGGATATCATATCGTCAGAAAAAACAAGAGAAACCCGTATGGTCATGAACAATGAAGGAAAAAAATACAATACCCTGATAAAGGCTTACCTGGGAAAACTCAAGATATCTCCTGTTAGAGACAGCCGCCTGGTGAATATCAGCTTTGAAGGGAATGACCCTGAGATTATAACCATGATCATCAATACCCATGCCAGGCTCTATATCGAAAGCAGCCTGGAAGGGAAGTTCAAGGCATCGAAAGATGCCCTAGGCTGGATCAACAGGCAGATAGAAGAGACAAAGGTAAATCTGCAAAAATCAGAAGAGGCCCTCCAGAACTATAAAGAGGAGAATAACCTTATCTCCATTAACTTTGAAGAGAGGTATAATATCAATATACAGAAGCTCAATAACTTAAATAATGCTCTCACTGAGGCCAAGACCAAGAGAATCGGCATGGAGAACCTACATCATCAGTTAAAAAGACTGTCAACAGACCCTAAAGAGGTTGAATCCTTGCCTGGTGTGGTTGAGAACCGACTCATTCAGGAGTTAAAGGCACAGTATGTAAAGATGCTCGGTGAATACTCCGATCTCGCAGAGAAGTTTGGCTCAGAGCATCCCAAAATGATTCGTCTGAAATCAACGATTTCAAAGATGGAAAACAAGATTGCATACGAGATAAAGAATATAGCGAAAAGCATAGAGGTACAATATGAGATATCCAAGTCAGAGGAGAAGTCGATTGCAAAGGCACTTGAGGAACAAAAGCAAATCGCACTTCAGCTCAATCAAAAAGAGATAAAATACAATGTACTCAAAAGAGAGGTTGAGACAAACCGCGCGCTCTACGAAAGTCTTCTTATACGAGCCAAAGAAACAGGCATTACCGAAGAGCTGAAGGCATCGAATATTGTGGTCGTTGATCCGGCAAGAATCCCCGATAACCCGGTCAAACCCAACAAAAAGCAGAACATCCTCCTTGCAATTATAACAGGCATTACTTTAGGAATAGGCCTCGCCTTCTTCTTTGAATATCTCGACAATACAATAAAAACCCCCGATGACATAGAGAAATACCTCAATCTCCCGACACTCGGCATCATCCCGCAACAAAATACAAAGTAACTCAGGTATTAATTCGCTGATATTATTATTCGGGCCTCGCCAAAATGAAAGGAAAGACAAAATGAAAACCGAGCGCACGAACCTTGTCATAAAAGACGATACAAAATCCCCCTTTGCAGAGGCCTATCGAACATTAAACACCAATATAAAGTTTTCAAATCTAGATCAACCTGCAAAGAGCATCTTGGTTACAAGCAGCGGTGCCACAGAAGGGAAGTCTACAACTGTAGCAAACCTTGGGATCATAATGGCACAGCAAGGCAGCAAGGTGCTTTTAGTGGATACAGATCTGAGAAAACCGATATTACACACCCTGTTCGGCATAAAGAATTCGAAGGGCTTCTCCAAAAGCATCATCAATACATACAATACAGATTTGCAAAAAGGGACAGGGACTCTGAAAGAATTCGGTGTTGGTGATATTATCAAGCTGATCGGCGTACAACAAAAAACAGGCCTTCTCGTGATAAAAACTTCTGAGAACTGCATCCATGTGTACTTTAATAATGGAAAGATCATGGACGCAAACTGGGAAAACAAAACTCAGGGAAAAGGGTTGGGAAACCGTCTGCTCAAAAGCGGTAAAATCACACAGGAGAACCTACAAGAGTGCCTCCAGACTCAAAAAGAGACATCCCAGCCTCTTTCATCTGTGCTGGTTAATGCTGATGCGGTTGATATGAATGATCTAAAAGGACATTTACATCTCCACATGGAGGATACATTCAGACAGCTCTTTGCCTTGAATGACGGCAGTTTTTCCTTTCATAGCAAAGAATACATAAACTTCAATAGCGACCTGGAGGATTTCTCCACTTCACTAAAACCCATTATGGACCGCTCCAGTCATACAAATCAATACCCCTTTATCAATAAAAACCTCCATTCCCTTATCCAGGAAACTGGAATTGAAAACCTGAAGATTATCACCAGCGGCCCCCTTCCTCCAAATCCTTCCAGTGTGCTCAGCTCGAAAGAAGTGAAGGAGTTTATGTATGACATCAAGTCCAGATTCGATATTATTCTATACGACTCGCCTCCAATACTCGCAGCCAGTGATGCATCGATACTGGCAACAATGGTAGACGGGGTTGTTCTGGTCATCAGATCAGGCCAACTGGCAAGAAATGTGGTGCAAATCGCAAAAGAACAACTCGAAGGAATCAATGCAAGGATATTAGGGGTTGTACTAAACAGCGTTGATATAAAAAAAGAGAGTTACTATTATTACTATTACTCTCAATACACGCAATACTATTACAAAAAAGAGAACCCTCCAATCGTTCCTGATACTAAACAATAAAACCGAACCTCATCTTCATTCGCACTTAGTAGGATGAATCTCAATATTATTTAATTTAAATATATAATCATCCTTATCCTATTTTAGGTATGGACTTTCTTTGAAAAACGAACTCTTTCTTTTTAATTAAATCATATTGTATTGCAAGACAAGTTTCACGATATTCTCCTATTGTAATACTAAACTGAGCTCGGGTTGCAGATAAGATCAACATTCTCCCTTTGTACTTCAGCATTAAGATAAAGAGAAAACATAAAAAGATAGATATCAATAAACTGTGAACATTCAGCATTTGCTTGTTTGCGGTAACATCCTGGTTAATATATAGAGAATTTAATAAAAATAAAAAGCATGTTCATATATCGGTGTGTTTTTTGCATAAATTATTTAAACCTTATCAAATCTTTACATATAGATTAAATAAGAGAAGCTTACCTTGCCAGCTTGTAAGCCTGCTAGATTGTTAGCAAAGGCATCACCCGCTTCCCTTTAAAAGGTGGGGAAAGGCGCATAGCGGGGGAGGCGAAGAAAATAAGACCATTTAACGCTTGATAGCAATCAAATTCCATGATAGTATTTAATCAAAAGTGTAATCATGGAGGCAAATATGATCAGGACCCAGATTCAGTTAACCGAAAAGCAGGCAAATTTGTTAAAGAAGATCGCATCTGAAAGAAAGATCTCAATTGCAGAACTTGTACGGCAAGCGGTAGAAATTTTAATTAGATCAACCGCTTATATTGATATAGAGGAACGGCAAAAGCGGGCAATAATGGCTGCAGGACGTTTCCATTCTGGCGCATCCGACCTTTCTACATATCATGACAAGTATTTGGCTGAGGCGTTTGAGAAATGAATATATTTATCGATACATCAGCTTTTTTAGCTATTTTAGATGGAGATGATCTTCATCATATAAGTGCAAAAGAAGAATGGGAAAAGATAGTTTCTTCTGAGTCCAACTTGATTTGCCATAATTATATTTTGCTTGAAACCTTTGCGCTTGTTCAACATCGGTTTGGTATTGAGGCAGTGAGGGTATTTGAAGAAGACATATTACCTATAGTTACTGTTGAATGGATAGGAGAAACTGCCCATAAGTCAGGGGTGGCTGCTCTTCTTGCTGCTTCAAAAAGAAGGTTAAGCCTTGTGGATTGTGTGAGTTTTGAGACAATGAGACACTCAGGGATAAAAATTGCATTTACTTTTGATCCCCATTTTCATGAGCAAGGATTCAAGTGTATCCCTTAATGTACAAACAGAATGCGAACGGTTTACACAAGCTTTTAAGCCTGCCAGCTTGCTAGCTTATTGACTTGCAAGCTTGAAAGCCTGAAAAAAATGAATTGATTTCTCAAGGAAACTCGGCTATCTGAACGATGAGCATTATCGTAGGATCAGCACTTTGAGGGAAGATGCAGGGAAATTGCTGTGGAACTTTTACAAAAAAGTTAGCAGTTAGCTTTCTAGCTTGTTCGCTTGTTAGCCTGTCAGCTTGTATAACGTCCCCCATTAACACATAGAAAGCAGAGCTATTTATTTTCTTATGACCGTCCCACAATTACAATAGACCTTAAACCCAAAAGGAGGCTTTTAAAAATGAATTTAAATGTAACTATTGAAATATGGCATAAAGGTAAATGGTATGTTGCTAAATGTCCTGAATTGGATTTTATCTCCCAGGGGAAAACTCGCGAAGAAGCCAAGAAAAATCTTTTAGACGTTATTCAAATACAATTTGAAGAAATGCGTCAAATTGGTACGTTGGATGAATATCTTGCCGAGTGTGGCTATGAAAAGCAAAACAATAAAATTATTCCTAAAACAGAAATGATTGGATTTGAGAAATATTCGTTGCAGGTGGCATAAATGCCAAGAATATCGCCTACTGATTGGAAAGTACAGATAGAGGTTTTTCAACTTTACGGTTGCAGGTACAAACGTAAAAAAGGTCACATCATATTTTGACTCATCCAAATGCAAAACGGGCAGTTGTAATTCCTGAATATGATGAAATTGATATTGATATTATCAAAAATAATATGCGAACTGTCGGAATGAGTCGGGATGAGTATTTCCAGCTCTTAAAACAAATTTAGAGAGATTAAAAGATATGTTTCTTCAGCCGCATGCTGATTGTATTTTCAGAAGATTTTAATAAAGGTAGATGAAATCAGAGAACAAAAAAAAAGAAACTTAACATTTTAGGGCGTCCCGCCCTATCACTGTTAGTATCAAAGGCTGGAACAAGAGATTAATGAGGCAAGAAGGGAAATCGGGAAAGAGGTTGGAGATTCGATTCCCCTACCCTCTCATTCTCCCCTTTCCTTGGACAATGGAGTAACAAAATGAAAAGGCAACAAAATGGAGAAAACAGACTCGATCGAATAGAGAGAGGTTTGGAATTGCTCCTTCAAGGAACTTCAGAATTGAAGGAATCCCAAAAGAAAACCGATGCACAGCTTGAAAAGACCGATGCTCAACTACTTGAACTAAAGGAATCACAGGATAGAACCGATGCTCAAATTGCGGAAACCGGCGAACTATTGCAAAAAACCATAATAAAACTCGATGAGATCGGAAGGCAGTTAGGTGATCTTGGCCTTGTTCAGGGAGAGGTAGCCGAGGATTTGTTTTATAGGAATGTTCGTCATCTGTTCAAAAGCCGGGAAATGGACTTTCGCGATGTGAAGAGAAACCTGAAGAAAAAGGGCGTTTGAGAGTATGATATTGTAGCGGTAGACGGTGATGCTGTTTTGGTTATTGAGATAAAGAACAAGCTGCAAAAACGGATGATAGATGTCTTTATCAATAAAAGGCTCCCAAAGTTTAAGGAAGCATTTCTGGAGTTTCGCGGGAGGAGGCTTTTCGGTGCCATAGGGGCGTTGGTTGTGAAAGATGATGTAGGTCGCTATGCTGAGAAGGCGGGACTGTATGTACTTACTCAGACCAGTGAAGGAGGGGCTGCGTTAGCCAATAGAAAAAACTTCAGGGCAAAGGAATTCGGTAGATGTTGAGGATAGGGTTTGGGGGGGGGGGGGGTAAAGAGCTTTCCAGCCAGCCAGCCTGTTAGCTGATGATAAATTCAAACAGGGATTTACTTAGAATGAAAATTTTAATTTTAGGTATAACCGGCATGCTCGGACATGCTGTCTGGTTTAATTTAAAGGAGAGCCATGAAGCTTTCGGATCCATTCGGGGTAACCTTAAGGAACTCAGCGAGAGTTGTTCTCTTTTTAATGAAAATGACAAGAATATACTATACGGAATTGATGTACATAACGATAACGACTTAAAAAGAGCTTTAGATATTGCAGAGCCAGGTGCCATTGTGAATTGTGTGGGAGTTGTCAAACAATTGGACGCGTCAAAATTCCCTATCCCTAGCATTTCTTTGAATGCCTTATTTCCACACAGACTGGCTAAAATGTGCAACGAACGAAATATACGAATGATACATATTAGCACGGATTGTGTTTTTTCAGGGAAAAGAGGCGGTTATGTTGAAAGCAATATTCCAGATGCCCATGACCTTTATGGACGGACTAAGGTTTTGGGCGAAGTTACTGAGAATGACTGCTTAACAATCAGGACATCAATTGTGGGCAGACAATTATCTGGGTCAAGCGGCCTTTTTGAATGGTTCCTCTCACAAAATGGTGAGGTTCGGGGTTATCGAAAGGCAATTTTCTCTGGATTAACTACATATGCCCTTTCAGATATTATTCGAACCTTGATTGAAGGGCATCCTACTGTCAGTGGGCTATATCATGTTTCAAGTGAGCCAATAAGCAAGTATGATTTATTGAATAAGCTCAAAAATTTATTAAAGCTGGATACTGAAATAATTTCTGATGACAGGGTTGTAATTGACAGGAGTCTTGATTCGACAAAGTTTAGAGAGCTAACCCATATTTATATTCCAAGCTGGGATGAGATGTTAGAGGATTTCGCAAAACGAGTAGCAGATTATCAAAAGTGGAGATACAACATATGATTTTTAAAGATAAAAAAATACTCATAACTGGTGGAACTGGTTCCTTGGGCAAAAAACTGGTTTCTCGGATATTAACTGGTGAATTGGGTATTCCTTCAAAAGTAATTATCTTTTCCCGTGACGAGGACAAGCAACACCAGATGCGACTTGAGTGGAAACAAAAGCTAGCTGCTACCGATGAAATTATCTATCGCCATGCAGAGGAGATATTAGAATTCCAGATTGGTGATATTCGGGATTTTCATTCTGTACAGAGTGTCGTGAAAAATACAGATATTATAATAAATGCTGCCGCTCTTAAACAAGTTCCAACCTGTGAATACTTTCCATATGAAGCGGTTCGGACGAACATAAAAGGAGCTTACAATATTGTGACTGCTGTTGCGAATAACGATTTTAAGGTTGACACAATAGTGGGAGTTTCTACAGACAAAGCCTGTAAACCGGTTAATGTAATGGGAATGACCAAATCTATACAAGAGCGTATTCTTATTGAAGGCAACTTAAAATACCCAAAAACAAGATTTATCTGTGTCCGATATGGTAATGTATTAGCTTCTCGTGGTTCTGTAATACCCTTATTTCTTGATCAGATTCGGATGGGTGGACCTGTTACTATTACTACCCCGGACATGACTCGTTTTTTAATGAGCTTGGACAAAGCGGTGGATACTATTTTTGCTACAATTAGAGAGGCTAAACAGGGAGAAACATTCATACCCAGAGTGCCCTCTGCCAAAATTATAGATATTGCAAATGTTATGATTGGTAATAGGGAAATAGAAATAAAAAATATGGGTATTCGTCCAGGCGAGAAGGTACATGAAGTGCTTATTTCAGAAGAAGAGTGCTGTCGAACAATTGACCGAGGTAATTACTTTGCCATACAACCTATACTTCCAGAATTAAGATCATCTGAAGAAAATACGAATTGTCTGAATAAAGAATATACATCGAAAGATGATTTGATGACTAAAGAGGAGATCAGAGAATTGCTGGGCAAGCACAATCTTTTGATAGAAGATTAATCCGCATATTGGAAATCCTCACCACAAAAACCGCGTAGAGCGCAGAGATGAGAGAGGAATTAAATAGGATAACAGAAGGGATTATCGGAGCGGCAATAGCGGTGCATAGGGAGCTTGGGCCTGGTTTGTTGGAATCAACTTATGAAGCATGCCTAGCTTTCGAACTGATCGAACGGAATTTTAAGGTGGAAAGACAGAAGGCTCTGCCTGTGAAATATAAAGACGTCATGCTGTATTGCGGTTATCGTATAGATCTTCTTGTGGAAGAAAAGGTAATTGTTGAGCTTAAGGCAATAGAAAGGTTGGAGCCGATCCATCAGGCACAGCTTTTGTCTCATCTTAAGTTGTCTGGCTGTAAAGTTGGATTGCTGACAAATTTTAATGTCAAGATTCTTAAAAGCGGTATACGTCGTTTAAGCCAACGACATAGAAGAATAGCATTCTCTGCGTACTCTGTGGGCTCTGCGGTGCAAAATAAAACGATTCGTATTTAGTCATAATAAGTAATCTGCGGACATGGAGTTTTTATGAAAATAATGACGGTTCTCGGCACACGGCCCGAGATAATCCGCCTATCCATTATTATTAAGAAGCTGGATAAGTATTGTGATCACATCCTTGTTCACACCGGCCAGAATTTTGATGAAACCCTTAGCAAGGTATTCTTTGATGAATTGGAACTTCGTCGGCCAGATTACTACTTAGGCGTGAAAAGTGATACCTTTGGAGAACAAATAGGCAAGATCCTCATCGAATCCGAAAAAATTATAGACAAAGTCAAACCTGACAAAATTTTAATTCTGGGCGATACTAATAGCGGATTAGTGAGCATCATCGCTAAAAGGAAGGGTACCCCTGTTTATCATATGGAAGCTGGCAACAGATGCTTTGATGACCGGGTACCGGAAGAGGTGAACCGGAGGATCATTGATCATTCAAGCACAATTCATTTACCATACACACATAACAGCAAAGAAAATCTTTTGAGAGAAGGAATTGAAATCAACAGGATTTATGTTATAGGTAATCCAATTTACGAAGTAATACACAATTACACAGATAATATTGAAAAAAGTAAAATTCATGAAAAATTAGAAATAGAGCCACAAAAGTATTTTCTGGTTACCATGCACAGGGAAGAAAATGTTGATATCAAAGATCGCTTATCCGACATATTAACTGCACTCGATAAGATTCAGAAAAAATATAAAATGCCAGTCATATGCAGCTTGCATCCGAGAACAGAGAACAGGATAAAAACTTTTGGTCTGACCCTAGAAAACAGGAATATACATTTCCTGAAACCGCTTGGATTTTTTGATTTCATTGCCTTGGAAAAGAAAGCTTTTTGTGTGATTACCGATAGTGGGACAGTACAGGAGGAATGCTGCATTTTTGAAACTCCAAATATTACAATTAGAGATGTAACTGAGAGGCCTGAAACTATAGAATGTGGCAGTAATATAATCGCAGGTGTCTCGCCTGAGATGATATTGTCTTGTGTAGAAACTACTATTTCAGAGAAAAATGATTGGGAGATACCAAAGGAATACCAGACAAATACTGTCTCAAGCAAAGTTGTTAAAGTAATCTTAAGCTAATCTGAAGCATTATGGTTCCAGAAATGTAAACATCTTCGCAAAAAAGCGTGTAAACCAAATGATTAGCAATCTGTTATCACAAAAAAAAATAAAAGCGATTCTCCAATTATTATCAGTTACTCTTCTTGCCTACAAAACTGCTACAATTCTACCAAACATGTTAACACTTTCGCTGAGTTCTTGGATGAGAACAGTCTTTTCTTTAACGCCAAGTGTCGTTCTCATATTGGTAATTGCTTTATGGAACCCATCGCAACAAACAATCCATTTTAAACGCCCTACCCCCCCTTCAATTCATACCATTCTATCAAAGGAAAATCTAATATTTCTGCCTCTATGTGTTATTTTAGGGCTTGCGTTATTTTGGATTATCACACACTTCCCAACCTTCACCATTACTGGTTTTGTTATCCTTTTTGGGTCAATGATTCTGATGTTTGTTCTCGGCATGGTAAAACCAGAATTAGGGCCTGCCGTTTTTTTTTGCCTTTATTCATTTCTAATGTTTGCAGAAGCGCGTTTATCTTCAGGATGGTACTACCTTGGATTCGTTTCAAAGTTACCTGAATGGCTCCAAAACACATTATTTAGTTTAGAGAATATTAATATTGCTTTGCTCATGTTTACGATCGGTTTTCTTATTTTTCTTATGAGTCGGAGGAAACAAATAGGAAATACAATTTTGGATATGCCGATCATTCTCTTTCTAATTTGGACATCAATTTCTGTAATTACAGCTAATAATTTTTCATATGGATTACGTTCGCTCTTTATAAAATGGGTTTTCCCTGTTACCATCTATTACGCAACCTTCTTGTCTATTAAAAGAACCAATGGGATAAGGGAAATCAAGCTTGCCCTTGTAGCATTACTTTTTTTATCCTGTTTATTATCTATCCAGAATGCTGCCTTGACAAATGAGGTACAACTAGGTCATGGAGTCCGCGCAAAAATATGGACTGTGATTGCAGGACAAATGGGGGCATGGACTGTCCTAATCCTTCCATTGGCCTTTAGTCTTCTATTGAAAAGAAAAGAACCAGCTTATATTCGAGCTTTTTGTTTAGTGGGCATAATCATGGCAGTGATAATGGCAGCATGGGAAATGCAACGTGTGGTTATTTTAGACTTTATCTTTATGTTAACTCTGAGTTTTTTATTGTATTACCATAAATGGCGTTGGCATCTATTTTTATATGCTGCATTAGGGATTATAGCTTTCTTTTCTTTTGATAAGATAGTGGAACTCATTAACCTTATGCGACCTTCCTTACTACAGAGCAATCCCCTTGCCTATTCAGCTAACCTTGATCGTTTATACCTTTTGGAAAAGGGGTGGGATATACTTAGGGACAGCCCATTTCTTGGCATAGGCCCAGGTGGATTTCAACTTTTACATATCGGTTTGAAAACGCCCGAAGTTAGTTCTCATAATATGTTTTTAGAAGTAGCTATAGAATCGGGTTTTATAGCTTCTGCCTTTTTTACAGCGATTGTATTTATCCCTATAGTTAAATTTGCAATATCTTTTTTTAAGGGTATCTATCGAACGCATGATCACGACTTAAGGCCGTGGGTTATTTCCTTAGCTACATATTCTTGTGTACATATTATGCTTCATACCAACTGGAAATGGGGGTATGGTGCTGCTGTGTTTTGCTTACTGGGTGTGGTGGTTGGGACTATGAAAAAGGCAGAGAGGCAAGCAAAAAAGGCAATAACAGTTAGAATAGAAAAGAAAGAAGGGGATATTAGTCGATAAATTTGAAGAAGTTGAAAAAGTCTTACAAAATAGAGAAGTAAAACTGTACTATACAAAGTAAACATTGAATAGAAGAATATAGTAAAATGATTCAAGAATTATTTAAAAACAATGAATTAGAATTATTTATCCAGTTTAGCAAACGTGAATTTTTAGCTCGATATAAGCAATCTTTTATAGGAATTGGCTGGGCAGTCATACAACCCCTGGTGCTGATGGTAATATTTACTATTGTTTTTGGTAAGTTTGCAAAGATACCCAGTGACGGCATCCCTTATCCGATTTTTTCTTATACTGCTTTGTTACCCTGGACATTACTGGCATCAGGGATCAATTATGGGGTTAATAGCTTAACCTCCAATGTATCGCTTATAACCAAGGTTTACTTCCCGAGGGAAGTAATACCATTAGCATCAATTTTAGTAGCAACAATTGATTTTTTTGTGGCATCCACGATCTTTGTTGGTTTGATATTGTGGTACAACATTACGTTTTCATTTAACTTTTTAATGATTATTCCTCTGGTTATTCTTCAATTGATCGTGATTGTAACGATAGTGCTGGTCTTATCTGTCTGGAATGTTCGTTATCGTGATGTCCGCCATGGACTTCCTTTTGTTATCCAGGTATGGATGTATGCTTCACCAGTTGTCTATCCGCTTAGTGTTGTCCCAGAGGAATGGGAACCCTTTTATGTAATGAACCCCATGGTGGGGATTATAGATGGATATAGGGCTTTGATCTTAAGGGGGGAAGCGCTAGATATAATTACCTTATTTCCGGCTCTTATTTTCGCATTTGTTGGGTTGCCATTTGCATATATATATTTCAAGAAAGCCGAGAAAAGTTTTGCAGATATTATTTGATTAAAACATTATGAGCAATTGTATAATATGTAATGAGTCTAATTTAACTCAATTATATGATCTGACATTTAAACACTCTAGTAGTACAGAAAAAAGAATTTATACCAAATGCGCTTCCTGTAATTGCATCTATGTTGATGATAATATCCTGCGTAAAAACTTGAACAGGTTCTACAACGATGATTATTATGTTTTTAAAAATGACGTTAGCCTTTCGTTACAAGCAGAGAAAGATTATAAAAAATTTATCCATCCATATAAGGAAAAACATAAATCATTACTAGAAATTGGATGTGCAAAAGGGCATCTCTTAAGAAGAGCCCAGAATGATGGGTGGATAGTAGCTGGGGTTGAAATATCAGAGTTCGCTTCGAATATCGCAAGAAATAAGTTTAATTTAGATGTCTTTACAGGTACCATCGAGGATTTAAATTTTTCTGAAAGATGTTTTGACTTAATCGTTGGGTTTGATGTAATTGAACATGTTGAAGACCCAATAAACTTTTTAATATGCTTACGAAAATTACTCAATTATAACGGCACTATATTTATGGATTCACCTAATCCTCAAAGTATTTTTTCTAAATTAACCGGTGGGGCTTGGGTTGGATTTAACGCTTATCATTTACAATTATTAGGATTCAAAAGTTGGCAGCTTGCATCATATAAAAGTGGGTTAATGGTAAAAAACATTAGAACAGACCATTTTGATTTCTTTAGCCCTGAGGAACGATGGCGTTTAAGAAAATTTTTTCATATTAGAGGGTTTAATCGTTTAATGAATTTATTAAACTATTTCTCTTTTACAAAAAAAGCATGTAAGACATTTTTAGAAAGAAAGCTCGGAGATCAATGGTTAGTAGAATTGCAAAATAGTTAATAAATTTCAATTGTTATTGATTTTCTAGACAAAAGATATGGCTTCGATAATATTCGACAACGTTTCAAAATCCTTCCTCAAAGGGACAGGGCTATCCACTTCTCTTGTTGAAGCATTTTACAATGGAAGCCGAAATCTAATCAGCAAATTTACTGATAGAAAAAACAGAAAAGACAATAAACTATTCTGGGCGTTAAGAGATGTTTGCTTTGAAGTAAAACCAGGAGAGGCATTTGCTATTGTTGGCCCAAACGGGGCAGGCAAGAGTACAGCATTGAAACTTCTGAGTAAAGTTTCTTGGCCCACAAAAGGCAGAATACATACAAATGGCAGAATTGCTTGTTTAATAGAATTGGGCGCAGGCTTCCATCCGGAATTAACCGGCAGAGAAAACATGTTTTTATATGGAACCATTATGGGTATGGCCAGGGATGAGATTAAAAAACGACTTGACAGTATCGTAGAATTTGCAGAATTTGCAGAATTTCTTGATACACCTGTAAAACGCTATTCATCCGGCATGTATGCTCGCCTTGGTTTTTCCGTTGCCATCCATACAAGGCCTGACATTCTCTTGGTTGATGAAGTTCTGGCTGTGGGCGATTGGGCTTTTCAACAGAAGTGTTATGCAGAGATGAAAAAGTATAAGAAAAGAGGGACAACGATTGTCTTTGTTTCACATAATATGGATGCTATCAGATCTATGTGTGAAAAAGGTATTCTATTAGATAAGGGTAGCCTAGCTGTTTCTGGAACAGTTGAAGGAGTAATTAATAGCTATTATGATGTGATGGAAAAAGAAAGGATAAAGCCATACTTAAATAACGGCAAGAATCGAGCTAAAATAACTTCCGCTCGACTACTCAATCAGAATAATGAAGAGGCCAATATTTTTAAGTCAGGGGATAGCGCTATTTTTGAGTATACGGTTTCTTTCCTTGAAGATGTTGAAGCACCGGAATTCGGTTTCTTTATTCATCGTAGCGACAGACTTCAAATAGTTTCAACTGGATCTGCTGATCTTGGAGTAATACCGAAAAAAGTTGCTGATGGTGTTAAGATAAAAGTTTTTTACAACTTCAATATGAACTTACTTGCCGGCAGCTATACAGTTGGTGCTGAAGTGCGAAATCATAGATTTTCTGAATATCTTGATATGAATATTACAGCAATTAATTTTCAGGTAGTGGAAAATTATTCTCACGGGGGGATTACTGACCTTAATCCGATATGTCTGATACAAAAAGAATAATCGATCAAAATAAAACTCCTGTTGATTGGAATACAGTCGACCGAGTTGTTATAAACCTCGTTGGAGAATGGATAGGCCTAGGAGATGTAATCGCTCTTTCTCCTTTGGTATCAGCCATAAGGTCTGCGTCACGTAAGTGTAAAATTCATTTAATATTAACAGGATCTAAGTGGAATCAAATTGTGAATTTGATGGAAGGAAATACCAAGACGATAAATGTTGAAAACGATTTTTACAGATTCAGAAAACTGTGGTTATATGGTCTTTTTCGTTTCCGAAGACCATGGTTAAAAACTGCTTATTTCTATGATTATATGGCACCCAGATACAGGGCATCATTGTTAGGATATATTATTGGTGCTAAGTTTCGATTTGGCTACGGTAAAAAAGGCCCAAATAAAGAAGAAAAGCCTACACATAATACACATATTTTACCGGCTAATTCTTCTAAAGGCATAGATCCGTTTTATTATTCAAAGGACTTCTATAATATTACTGGCTTAGAATATGCCCCAAGACCTTGTTTTAATAAAGATATTTTATCGAACGATGGAAAGAGGTTGATCGATTCCCTTGGTGTAGACCAGAATAAAAGAGTTGTTGCTATCCATCCTGGGAGCAGTTTAAACTTAAAAGCCAAGAGATGGCCGATTGAATCATTTATTAGATTAAGACAAAAACTTAATTCTAAATATGAGATCAATACCTTGGTTATACTCGGGCCGGATGATAGTGAATTATATTTAAATTGGCCAGATGATTCCAACGTATTTTTTATTGAGAATTATTCGATTTATGATATTGCTGCTATTTTGAGTTGTTGTGAATGCCTGATTAGTAACGACAGTGGTATTATGAATCTAGGTTTCTCAATTGGAATACTTGGAGTCGGCCTATTTGGGCCTACTAATTCTGCAATGCGTGATGGACTGTACCCAAACAGTATTTTAATTCAGTCCCAATATAATTCAGCATGTCCATCTTGCTATGGGACTAATCGTTATGTGGAATGTGCTAAAATTCCAACCCCCTGTATGGAATCTATAACTATCGATGAAGTGCTGGAAAAAATTGAGGAATTGCTACTGAAATGTGCGGAATAGCAGGTATTGTGGGAAAAAGTGATGAGGTCTTATTGAGACAAATGCTTGATTCTTTAAGGCATCGTGGACCTGATGGAGAAGGGACGTACTCAATTCCTGGAAAGTTGTCTATGGGAATGACACGGCTTGCTGTTATTGATTTGATTACTGGCGATCAACCAATAGAAAACGAAGATAAGACAATTAAGGTAATTCATAATGGGGAGATATACAATTATAAAGAGCTGCGAAAAGACTTGAAAAAACGAGGACACATCTTCAAGACTGAATCCGATACAGAAGTAATTGTCCATTCCTATGAGGAATATGGGGCTGACTGTGTGACCTATTTTAACGGAATGTTTGCATTTGCTTTGTGGGATTTAAAGGCTAATCAATTAATACTTGCCAGGGACCGCCTTGGTATAAAACCCTTGTTTTATTACTATGACTCGGGAATTTTATACTTTGCTTCAGAGATTAAAGCTTTATTATGTATTCCTCAATATAAAAGAGAATTAGATACTACAGCCTTATATAATTATCTGAGTGCTTTATATATTATAGGAGAAAACTCTGCTTTCAAGGGCATAAAGAGATTTCCCCAGGGGCATATTGCTTTTTTCAAAAACGGTAAAATCAGGTATCAAAAATATTGGGATATTCGGTTTCATCCTAAGAAAATAATGTCTGATCGAGAGTATATAGATGAATTAGGTTATCTGTTTGATGATGCTGTACGATTACGCCTTCGAGCAGATGTACCACTAGGAATTTTTCTCAGTGGAGGTATTGATTCAGCAGCTATTGCAGAAAGCGCAACAAGAAACGGCGGCAGACTGAAAACATTCAGTATGGGGTTTAAAGGAGGAAATGATGAGGTTATTAATGAATTAAGATTTGCTAAAGAAACAGCTACGTTTCTTGAAACCGATCATTATGAATATATAATTGATGCAAATGATATTGCTTGCCGATTCATTGACCTAATAAAAATCTTTGATGACCTCTATTGTGGCCCCACACCCCAGTTCTTTTTAACAGGTTTAGCAAAAAGACACGTGACTGTCGCGCTAACAGGCCTTGGCGGAGACGAATTGTTTGGCAATTATGGAAGACCCGAGCGATTTAACACTGCTATGGGTAAAAATGCTTCCATTATTAAAAATATACTAGGAAACAGAATTTGTTATTCCGGAGTATTCAGGCACATTGCCAAAAAAACAAGGAATAGGCCTGGCATAACACTAAAACGCTGCGCTTTTCCAGGCCAAGTCTACTCAAATCGCCATGAAACAGTTTTTCATCTGTCTCAAAGATTGAATCTCCTCTCACCTGATATAAAAGCAGAACTTGTTGATACTCAGACGAGTGAAGAGATATATAACAGAATGTTTTATCAAAATGCACACTTGGAACTCCCTGATTCGATAATGGCTATAGATCTGCACACACAATTGGTTGATGAGTACCTGGCCTATGTTGACCGTTTTACAATGTCGCATGCATTAGAAGCAAGGGTTCCCTTTTTAGACCATCGGTTAGTAGAGTACTGTGCAACATTACCAACTCAGTTACGAGATAATAAGTGTTTATTGCGTAATTTATTACAGCCCAGGTTACCTGCGCAAACCTTTAACCGTCCGAAAATGGGGTTTGCCTTACCTTATGGTGAGTGGCTAAACGGCAGTCTAAACGACATTTTAAAGACATATGTCAATAAGGAAAAAATAATATCACAGGGTATATTCAACTGGAAGGAAGTTGAACAGATTCTTACCAACTTCAGAAATGGTTTCCGCGGGGGAACGACTTACAAATTATGGTCTATTGTTATTTTCCAGGCTTGGCATAATGAATACATTAGTTAAATTAAGGATACTTACTTGATTGAAATAAGGCGTCTTCACATAGGTGCGAAAAACCTTATTGAAATCCCAAAGGTTTCATGGAGCTTTCTATCTCAAGAAAGTTGGGTACATTTAGGCACACAAAAAATTAATCCATCCCACTATTCTAAGAACAAGAACAAAAATGATCGAGAAAATAAAACTCTAAGTCGATTCAAAAAGGTATATAAATTTTTAAAAAATGATACAGAAATGAAAGAAGTTTTTCCAGAAGGAGGAGACATCAATCACGATGATTTATTGATATGGGAAAAGTCAAAAATGATCCCCTGGTATTACAAAAAAATGGACTTTCTTCCTTTTGTGGATGAAATTTTTACCTTTGTTTATTCAGAACATTTTTTTGAACATCTGTTCTTAGACGAAGCAATTTGTCTTTTTCAGGAAATCTATAGGGTAATGGCTAAAAGAGGAATCGTAAGGACTGTGGTTCCAGATGCTGACTTAAGGAATTATGAACTGCCAGAACCTGTCGGTTATCCTGATGTTAACATGGCCTGGAACGACCCTGAGAAGCATAAGACAAGATGGTCATTTAATGTGTTAGGAGGTATCCTCAAAATTGTTGGTTTCGAATCTATAATTGGATTAGCCTATTGTACTCCCAAAGGGGAATTTATCAATAAAACACCTGAAGAATGCCGTTCGGATTATATGAAAGCCATTGATACAGATGCCATTTTTAATATGCACTATATTGCAAGACCCAGGAGTTTAATTGTTGATGCAATTAAATGAGAAAAAGATACTAATGATCACCTATTATTTCCCTCCTCTGGGAGGAATACCCCCTAGAAGATCGCTTAGATTTGCAAGAAATTTACCCGCATTTGGCTGGAAGCCAACTGTTCTTACAGTAGACAAGCCTTCAAAAAGAGAGGCAGCATGGGATTTTGACTTACTGAATGAAATAGAACATCTTCCTATCAAAATCATCACAACAAGATGGAAGGATATTCTACGAATTTATGACCTCTTAGATAAATTAAGATTATATCGTTGTAAATCATGGTACTCGATATTTTGCAGACGTTTTCCACCGGATCCTTATATAGGATGGTATCCGTATGCAGTTAATAATGGTATCAAAGCAATAAAACAAAATAAGATAAATTTAGTATATAGCAACTCTGCTCCATTTACTGCCCATTTAATAGGTTTAAAATTAAAGAAAAAGACTGGGTTGCCATGGGTTGCTGACTTTCGTGATCCTTGGATGGATGACCCCATACGTCCAAAAGCATTATGCAAATTTCAGGAAGAGCTTGAAAGTAGACAAGAATTAAAAGTGATTGACACCGCAGATCATATAGTAACAGCTTGTAAAACCTATGCTTCATTTTTGAAAAAGAAATATCCTCAAGCTGAAAGGAAAATATCACACGTATATAATGGCTATGATTGGACAACAGGCAAAAATGACTATGAGAAAAGTCAAAACGATTATTTAGAGTTTGTTTATGCAGGTGCTTTTTACGGTCCACAATCCCCTATTACATTTATTAAAGCATTAGAGTCAATGCTACTAAAAAAAAGTATTGATAAAAGCAAAATTAGACTTACTATCATTGGTGGCCATGGTGATGAATCCTGGAAAAAAGAGTTCACTAATAGCCCAATAATGGAAATTGTTTCTGTTCTCAACTTTATTCCGAATAATAAGGTAAGAGAGCGAATAATGAAAGCATCATGTCTAATGCTATACCAAGCAAAAGAACGTGGGAATCTAATTGTTTTGGGCAAAACTTTTGAATATATTTCGATAGGACAGCCTATATTGGCATTGGTTCCTAAAGGAAGTGAATGTCTGGATATACTCGAGCAATCAGGCTGCCTATTCAAACAGGCAGAACCAGATTCTGAAGAAAACATAGAGAAAGCAATTTTAGCAGTATACAAAAATTGGGGGGACGGAACGTTAAAGGTAAGGCCGATTTGGGACTACATATCAGCTTTTAATGGAAGAATTTTGACCAAGAATTTCGCAAGAGTTCTTGATAAAATATTGTAAGGCAAAATGTAGATGAGAATTGGGATTAGCGTGCAAGGAATGATAGGCAATCGTACAGATGGAGGCAGGCGTTATGCTATTGAGCTCTTGAATACGTTAGTCCCTTTTGTCCGAAAACTAGGGAATCAAGTTGTTGTATTCTGTTCAAAAGGTGACGATAGAATCATTAAAAAGACGATCCAAAACTGCCATGTCATTCCAGTTTGTCCACCATTAGAGATGGCTTTTTTATTTAAATCTGTAAGATGGACATTAATAAGGTCCCATCTTTGGTCAACTAGAAACCTTGAATGGCATGCAAAAAAAACACAGGTTGATTTTATGCATTTTTTTGGCATACCTGATTATTCATATACAGGGTATTGTATCGTAACGTTGCATTGTTTACAGCATGAATACTTCCCCGAATTTTTTGAAAGCCCTATAACAAGAAGTGCCTCTTACAAGAAGATGCTTAACAGGGCTGACATAATTATAACAAATTCTAGATACACAGCAAATAGCATAAAGGAATGCTTTGGGTCTGAGTTTGATAACAAGGTTATTACCGCTGCACCCTTAGGGGGTGATCCTAGAATTGTGATTCAAGAAACTGATCATAAAAAAGTAATTAAGAAATATAATATCACTAAACCATATTTAATTTATCCTGCGTCTCATTCAAAAAACAAGAATCACCAAAGGCTTCTTGAAGCCCTTTCGATATTGGTTCATAAGGATAAATTGAATATATCTGTTGTGCTTACTGGTTTTGATAATTTTCCAAGATTGGAATGGGACATTGAAAGGTTAAACTTAAAGAAACATGTAGTAATTATTGGAAAGGTATCTGATGAAGATTTGAATATCTTAATTAAGTACTCGACTTGTATGCCATTTGTTTCGCTTTTTGAGGGTTTTGGCCTTCCTGTGGTTGAAGCCATGGCCTTAGGAACACCAGTCGTTTGTTCTAAAGTTGCTTCCCTTCCTGAAGTGGGAGGAAGTGCTGTTTTGTATGTCGATCCTTTGTCTATTAAAGATATTGCCGAAAAATTAAAAAAGATAATACTGGATGATTCTTTAAGAACAGAATTGCGTCAGGCTGGAAAAAAACAAGCAGCAAACTTTACATGGGAAAAGTGTGCTAATGATACATACAAAGCCTATGAAAAAATGAAAGAATTATTATGAACAGGAATAAACATACGCTAAGAAGTGGGAGTTAATATCATCAATAAATACTGGGATGTACTAAAAAATAGAAACTCTTATCTATGATAAAGAAGATGGCGAAGGCGAAGCAAATTGATGAGATTAGATAATATAGTAAGAAGCTTATTATATAGATTTTCTCGGAAATATTTGCTTAATAAATTCGACTTCTGGGAAAAACTTGGCATTCATATTAGTCAAGTCTCTTACTACTCTCCCATTCCAAAACTGGCAAAATTGAGAAAAAAAGTAGATTCATTTGACAAACCGATTGAAATGGTCGGTTTTGATTGGAATGAAGGAACTCAGATCAGATTAATGCAAGATATTTTTCCTCAATATTCCCACGAATGCAAGTTTGCTCAGAACGAAAATGACACGACAAATGAATGGGACTATTTTATTGATAACAGCTCTTTTCCTGTTGGTGATGCATTTATACTTCACAGCATGATTAAGCATTTTAAACCAAAAAAGATCTTTGAGGTTGGTTCTGGATTTTCGACTCTTGTGATGGCAAAGGCAATCACTTCTCCACAAGAATTAGTGTCAATTAATCCCTTCCCAGGCGAGTTTGAAAGTCTTTTCAAAACCGGATTCCCAGGCTTTAAAAGGTTAATAAAAAAACCCGTTGAGGATATAAATTTAGATTTCTTCGATGAATTGGAGGCTAATGACATCCTTTTCATAGACTCATCACATGTTGTCAGACCCATCGGAGATGTTGTTTTTCTCTATCTTGAAGTAATACCAAGGCTTAAGCAGGGAGTCATCATTCATTCCCATGATATATTTTTGCCCGGCCACATACCCAAAGATTGGATATTTGAACAGCATAGATTTTGGACTGAGCAATATTTGTTGTGGGCTCTTCTATCTTTCAATACTGAGTTTGAAATACTATTCTCAGCGCAATATATGAAGAAGTATATCGAAGAACTGCAATCTATATTCCCCGGTTATTGGGCTGGGGGAAGTTTCTGGTTTAGAAAAAGGAATGGATAATCCCAAAGTTTTAATCGTTACACAGCACTTCCCCCCTGTGCTTAATGGGCCTTCGGTTGTTCTTTCAAGATTAGTCAAGCATTGGCCGAAGGATTCCGTTTCGGTTTTTACAAGAGATTATTACGGATTGTCAGAAGAGATCGATACTGATTTTGTGCTTGATGTTTCTACGACTAGATTTCCTTGGTGTAGAAATCATACCCGCATTGATAGGGTCAAAGAATTTATTAACATTAGGAGATCAGTAAAGGCTATTTGCAATGAGGCTGTGCGAAGAAAGTCTGATGTAATTATTGGTGTCACAGATGATGGGCCATTTTTCATCTCGTCTTATTTGGCAGCCAAGAGGCTAAATATACCTTTAGTTATTTATATGCTCGATCTTTATGAAGAAGGGAGGCGGAGTCGCTTGCAAAAATTCTTCGCAAAACGATATGAACGAAGGATTTTTGCTTATGCATCTACTCTTCTGGTTATGAGCGAGCGGATGCAAGAGCATTATAAAAAAAAATATGGAATAGATTCCATCATAGTACCTCACCCTATAGAGGGTTGTAACATCGTTAATAAGGTCTATGAAATCCCTCAGCCAGATTTACTTAAGCGACCTATGGAAATTGTCTTTACTGGGCATTTAACCGCAGCTCAATATGAAAGTGTAATGGATTTGGTGAAAATTGTTGGAGAGAACCCAAAGGAGTTTGTACTTAAGCTTTGTGTGCCGGAATTGACTTCATCGGAAAGGAATTTGCCACCAAATGTGGCAATGCAATCTTTAAGCCGTCAAAAGGTCATTGAGGTTCAGAGGAACGCAGATGTACTCTTTCTCTCATATTCTTTCAACAACCCATATCCTGATATTATACGGACCGCGTCACCAGGGAAGCTCCCAGAATATTTGGCTGCTGGCAGACCTATTATTTATTACGGCCCTGAGTACAGCTATATGAAATGGTACTTCGACAGAACAAAAGCAGCATTATGTATCACGCGACCCAATGGAAACGATTTACTGAGTGCCCTTCGTCGCTTTAAAAATGACCCTTGCCTCAGAAGTTATTTCTCTAAAAACGCGATTGAGGCAAGCAGAACTCATGAGTCCACTATAGTAGCAGACAGGGTCAGGAGAATCATTAGAAATGTATCTGATGCAGAGACTCAGTTTGATAAAAACCCTCCTTTATACTGGCTCATGAATGAAACGTCAGTGCCAATTACCGGAGGCGAATTGCGCTATGTAAAGCATTTGGAATATCTGAGAAAATCAGGCTGGGATGTTAAATCACTGATGAATAATTCAAAAAGTCGCTCAACCAGAGTGAAACATTTATGGCAGAGTATAAAGTTGTCAATAAAACTGATTCTCCAGCCTTCCGGAATTGTTATAGAAGATGCTTCAACTCGTGACCGATATATAATTTCAAATATTCTACTAAAAGCAAAGCATAAATTTATTGCATTTTCCTTAGAACCTTTTCTAATCGCTGAAGATAAAACTTTAAGTAAGAATCTATTTAATATATATTTTAGAAGTTTAGATAAGGTTATAGTAGCCAGTTGTTATATGAAAGATTGGGTAAAAAAAATGGGGGCAAGAGAGGAGGATATATGTATTGTTCCTGATGCCCCAAGAATAAGGGGAACAGGCTTTCACGAGAAGACACTTAATAATCCGGTGCGGATTTTGTGTGTGGCTCATATACGGAAGAATAAAAGACAGGATATTCTAATTCAGGCATTATCCCTCCTAGAGAGAAATAAATTTGAATTGAGATTCGCTGGAGCGATAAAGGATGAACAGTTTTTCAACGATCTTAAAAAAACAGTTAAGCAATTGCATCTCGAAAATGAGGTAAAGTGGTTAGGCTTCTTAGGGGAAGATGGGATAAAAATAGAGTACGAAAATGCGGATTTATTCGTTCTGCCCACACACTATGAAGGCTTTGGTCAGGCTGTTCTGGAGGCGATGTCATTTGGATTGCCGATAATTACAGCTAAGGTTGGCGCACTTGAAGAGTTGATAGAAGACGGTAAACATGGAATACTCATCAACGCGGATAATTCATGCGTGCTTGCCACAGCAATAGATCGATTGGTGGAAGACGAAAATCTGCGTATATATATAAGCAAGAATACAGCTGAAAGGGCTGCTAACTATGCTAGTTGGAATCAAGTGAATGCTCAATTGAGCGAAATTTTATCAACGCTCAAGTGAGTATATAGGTATAGAGGATAGTCTATGAAAATTTTGTTTGTAGCGTCCGAGTTTCCTCCTTGTACAGGAGGCATTTCTGTATTTTCATCAAACTTGCTTGTTCAATTATTAAATCAAGGGCATCAAATATTCTTGTGTGTTCCAAAGGGGACAATTGTTCCATCACATTATAATTTAAAAAAAGTCACCTATTACGATCCAAAATGGATAATGAGACAATTTTCTATAATTTTTATTAAGCAAATAACCAACAATCGAATAGATTTAATTTTCTTTTCAAAGTTCCTTGGTAGTTCATGGATTGGGATTTTGTTGCTTGCAAAGGTTTTCAGGATGCCAGCTATTGCTTTATGCCATGGATGGGAGCTTCATTATCTTAAATGGCATCCTGTTGACAATCTAGGGTTAAAGATAGGGCTCAAAACTTTAGCACTAGGATTGGCGAACAGCAATTTCTGTAAAGACTTAATGCTTCGGGAGGGCATGAAAAGTTCCAGGCTTGCTGTATTAACCCCAGGGATAAATCCCTATAATTATACATGCTGGAATGGTGATACGAACTTTTTGAGAGAAAAATATCAAATCCCTGATAATGGAATTGTCCTTCTTACTGTCTGCAGGATTGAAGAACTAAAGGGGATTGACTTGATTGTTGAAGCGATGAACAACTTGAAAGACTCCTTTCCTCAATTAATCTATGTGGTGGTGGGAACGGTTGCAAAATGGGCAAAAAAATACTATGAAAGTCTTTTAGCTAAAGTTAAACAATATGGTTTAGAAAAAAAGGTGCTATTCCTCGGTTATATACCTTATGACAAAATAAGATTTATCTATAAACTGGCGGATATTTATGTTTCACCATCAAGGATTGAAACTCATAACTCATCACCAAGAGAAGAAAGTTTTGGTATTACATATTTAGAAGCTGCAGCCAATGAGTTATCATGCATTGGTACAAAAACTGGTGGTATCTCAGATGCAGTTGAAGACGGAGTGACTGGAATTCTGGTAGAAAATGAAAATGTAGAAGAATTAACCAGCGCAATTAAATATCTGCTAAATAATCCTTTGGCTACTGCAGAAATGGGGAAAAAAGGAAAAGAAAGAGCTGACAAGCATTTCACATGGGAGAAAGTGGGAAAGAGACTAGAGGCACACCTTGAATCAATTGTAAGGAGATGATGAGATGCATATTGCCATTGTGACGGGCGGATATTATGGCCTTTCTGGTTCTTTCACTAATGCACGTGAATTAGCCATACACTTAGCCGGCAAAGGTCATATAGTCACCATCTTGTCCCCTGATGTAGCCCCAGAGCAAAACAACAAACATATGTACTTTATCCGCATACAAGATATCCCGTTGATCCCGCAAAACATTTTCTACTTCAGTTCACTACTTCAAGTGCATAGGCAGCATCCTATAGACATCATTCAAGTATACGACAGTATAGCATTTCTCTCTGTCTACCCTTTCGCTCAGTATTACTCTATACCAACCGTATTCAGTATGCAGGCCTCGATATTCAGCGAAGGACGAAGCGTTGACTACAGTTGGTTGACTGCTCAAATTTTAAAGTTTACCAACCGTTTTGTTGCCCGCTTTGCTGACAGATTAATCTGTATTAGCCAAGAGGTAGTTTGTTGTGCTATTCATGCAGGTGCAAAAAAGGATAGACTTGTCGTTATCACCAACCCTGTTGACCTATCGACTTTCCATCCGGCAAATGAGGTGAAAGATAACTATACATGCCTCTATGTTGGCGCTTTGCGCCCTACTAAAGGGGTGGAATACTTAATACATGCTATACCGCATGTCCTAAAGCAACTTCCTGAAACTCGCTTTTTGCTTGTAGGGGATGGGCCGCAGAAGGAAGAAATCGAGCGGTTTATTGCTGAGTATGAGATTGATGAGGCAGTTCATTTAGAAGGATATATACCCCATGACAAGCTGCCTCTATACTACCAACGCGCTCACATATTTATAATGCCATCCCTGAATGAACCTCAGGGGATTGTAACGCTGGAAGCGATGGCCTGTGGTCTTCCAGTCATAGCAAGTAATGTAGGGGGAATACCGGAAATGGTTCAAGATGGACATAACGGCCTATTAGTGCCGCCCAAAAATTCTGAGGCTTTAGGAAAGGCCATAGTTCGCCTTATAGGTGACGCGTCATTATGTAAGCGACTTTCACAGAACGCATTGTTGACAGCAAAAGCATTTTCGTGGGACGAGAATATTGGTAGTTTCATAAGATTATTTTCTTGCTTGACTAAGGCAAAATGAGTTGTACCCTGGCCTCAAAGTACGGTGTTTTTTTGATCTGATGCAAGGCACGCCTTTATGCCAAAGTTTTTTTCACAAAACGTGCTGCAAAAGGAACGATAATTGTCGAGAAAAAAATATTCACTGGTTTTACCACTTGTATTAATTTTTGATGGAATGACGAATGGAATGGATAACATGTGCATTGTGCAATTCTGATTCATCTATCCTATTGAAAAGGGTATCTGACATCAAAATGAAAACACGAGATGCGTTTTGCCTGGTTCGCTGTAACCGTTGCGGTCTGGTGTACATGAATCCTAGGCCTACAGTGTCCGAAATGCAAAGTTACTACGATAATACATATAGCCCTCATTTGGCCGCCCATGCCAATGCATCAGAGCGATTGGGGTCAGATGATCAGTACTATAGTGGTCGTGTAAGGCAGTTCTTAGGTTACCTGCCACAGGGGTTTACGACTGGGCGATTGTTGGATGTGGGCTGTGGGGATGGGTATTGGCTCTATTTGATGTAGAGCTGCGGTTGGGATACGACTGGTGTGGAGATTTCCCCACAGGCCGCCCGTTTTGCACAGAAGCAATACTATGTTGATGTAAGAGTTGGATGTCTAATTGACCAAGAATTCCCAGCTGGCTACTTCGATGTGACTACGTTCTGGCACTCTCTGGAACATTTGCACGCTCCCAGAGAAAAGCATTACAAGAAACTTACCGTATATTGCAAAAAAAGGGGGGGGTTATGGCGATTCAGGTACCCAATATTGATAGCGTTCTGTTCAGGGTTTTTGGCCAGCATTATTCGATGATCCAGGCACAGTACCATCTTTATCATTTCTCACCATCCACTCTGAGGAAATTCCTTACGGAACACGGTTTCAGCCTCTATCGGGCCGTGTACTCGCCGAGTATTAACGGTATTGCTTTAAGTATCAAAAACCAGTGGCTGAACACTCAAATGATGTCATTAGGAAAATTAGGTAAGTACACTGGCCTTCTTTCCACGTCGGGAAATGCCGATGGGGGTGTTGTGACCTGGTTCAGGCGGAAGGTGGCTTTGCCGATGCTGAGGCCAATTGGGAGATTGCTAGCACTGATTGGCCACGGGGATGTTTTCTCGATGTATGCGAGAAAAGTATGAAGAGAAAAGATAAGCTCACAATCCTCTTCTTTGCTGACTACTGGGACAATATGTGGCGGAGGCGACAGCAATTGGCCTGGCGGCTTGCTAAGAGTGACCAGTCAAAACATTTGGTTTATATAGAGAGGCCATTGCCCATCACATCTTTTCTTAAATTTTTAATCTGTAGAGCTGATCGTGATGGAAGTGACCGTTGGCGACGGGTACTGCGCAACCGCTCATGGGAAGCGCAAGTACACGAAAAACTATCTGTACTTACAACCTTTGCCCCACTACCTCCTATAGGAATTGCACCTCTTTTTAATATCTCGGAACGATTTAGAGATCGCTGGCTGTTAAAGCATTTACGCAAGCACTTCGAATTGAACCGACCTTTGGTGTGTATCAGCCACCCGCAGATTTCGCCAGATGTTATCCAGGCTCTTGAACCTTGCATTCTTTGGTATGATTGTACTGAAGATTTTTCTGCTATTCCTGGATTGCCAGATTGCGTACAGGCACAGATCCAAACTGCCGATTATTGGCTAACCCATCATGCTGATGTGATAACGGCAGTTTCGCGTACATTGTATGAGGAGAAACGGCAAGTTAATCCCAATACGCATTGGTTGCCCAATGCAGTAGATATTGACCTATTCCTGAAACCTCCAAAGACTTTTAACATGCCATTAGAGCTTCAAGGTGTATCTCAGCCGATATTGGCCTTCGTGGGAGGACTAAACGATTGGGCCCACGATTGGGAACTGCTTGATAATGTAGCAGCATTGCGACCAGACTGGACTATCCTTCTCATTGGCACACTGAGTGTAAGAAAAAAGACAAAACGAATGCTTCGAAGCCATTCTAACATACTATGTGTAGGACAAAAGCCCTATTATGAGCTTCCAACCTATCTGGTTCATTCAGACGTTTGCTTTCAATTCTATAAGCCTAGCCGAGAGAATAACACCAGGAACAGCCAGAAGCTTTTTCTCTACTTAGCTGCCGGCAAATCTGTAGTATCTACACGCTCTGCAGACGCTCTTGCATATGCAAATTACCTCTCTCTGGTAGAGGGAACAGAGGATTTTGTGACGGCAGTAGAAAAATCAATCAGTACTGACTCTTCAGCAAAGTTTCAAGACCGCCAGGAATTGGCCAAAGCCAATTCATGGGCAGCAAGGGTACAACAAATAAATGACATTCTGGATAGTTTAAGGAAAGACGGACTTGATGAGTAGTGCCCAAGATCTAAAAGTGGTAATCTTCTCTAAGCGAAAAGTACACACTGGTGGCGAGCGATATTTAGCTGAAGTGCATGCCTACTTACAATCTCAGGGAGTATCGGTGATACCTGTATGGATTGATAACTTGCCACGTTGGCCCCGATCGTTTGGGCTTATACTTGATTGCCTGGTAAGCAACATTTGGTTATTCTGGCAGGTCAGACATTTGGGAGGTTTTTCTAATATACTCTTTTTCGAGGACTTTCATTTGCACCCACGTTTATGTCTGTGCAATGAGCTTCTTCGCCTGAAAAACAGAAATTTACAGGTAGTTGTTTTGATGCAATCCTCCTTATTTTATCACACTGCAGTTCGAAAACCAATAGCCCGAAAGTTGGATCAGTGGGTCGTCCGGACGTTCTTCAATAAAGCCGGCCTTGTTATATGCAACAGCGAGTTCTCACAAAGCCAAGTTGTCTCATTTGGGGTTGATCCAGTAAAAACCAGGGTGGTATTTTGTGGGTACGAAGGAGCAAATAATCCACAATATATACACCGGCATACCAATCCTGATAATCGTCATCACTTGCTTTTCGTTGGCCAATGCGTAGTAATTAAAGGTTTGGAGTGTCTGGTATCTGCCCTTTCCCTTCTGGGCAAGCAAGATGTAGTTTTGGACATTGTGGGTAATACAGAGGCAGAGCCTGAGTATTTTGCCAAGTTGGAGCGATTGGTTGCTAAGTTGGGCATGTTGGACCAAGTAAAATTTCACGGCTGCATTGACCACGAGGTACAACTTTCCTACTTTTATAAGCAAGCAGATATCTTTATACTGCCGTCACTTTCAGAAGGTTTTGGAATCGTGTTGCTCGAGGCTATGTCGTTCGGCCTTCCGATTATAGCGACCAGAGCTGGTGCCATCCCGGAATTGGTTAGGGATGGGGAAAACGGGCTGTTGGTTCCTTCACAGAATCCGCAGGCACTGGCAGACGCAATAGAAAGCTTACTGCAATCCCCTAATTTACGCGCAGAGTATGGTCGAAACGGTTATAATTTTGCGCAGGACAAACGAGAGTTTTATAGCTGGGATACTGTTGGAGAGCGAATCTTGACCAGTATTCGTGAGTTGAGCTTATAAACGGCATTCTTTCTGGTGGAAGAAATGGTGCCCGCTTTTTTCAGATATGCTGATCTGACTTTTATTCTCAAATTTTAATTGTAGGGAGACTGGATTGTTTGACACACCAAAGTTAAAAGATCGCTTGAAAAAGACTTACGAGTGGGTAGACTCTGGGGTAAACAGAGCCCTGGACTTAGGTGGTGAACTATCTGAAATAGGCCATTTACCCGGGGAATTAGTAAAAAAGTGCAAGCAAGTCTATGTTGTCAATATCGAAAAAGGAAGTTTAGGAGCTATAAAAAAGACTATAGGAAGGAAAGTTCACCTAATACTTGCAGACGCTCAAAATCTACCTTTTGTGGAAGCTTCGTTTGACTTAATTATAATGAACGATGTAATTGAACATTTATCAGATGACAAATCTGCCTTTAGAGAACTGAAAAGACTTCTTATCCCTGGAGGAGTTATCATTATCTCTGTACCTCATAGAGGAATATTTACTTTTCTTGATCCAATGAACGTAAAAGTAGATTTTTATTCAATTTATAACACTTTTCTTAAGATGATAAGTATCTTCAAAAGAAATAGAATCGAAATTCATAAAAGAAACATCTCGCTACGACATCGCCATTACACATTGAAAGAATTGGAATTATTGCTTCTTGATGAATTTACTATCAAGAAAGTATGGAGGGGGGGATGCCTCTTATATCCTTTTTCTAATCTGATTTTAAATATATTAGAAAAAATTAATTTTTTCTTTTTTATTCAGAAGCTTATGAGAATGTTTATGAACATCGATTTTATGATACCATATGGTAGATTATCTTATAATATGGTCATTTTTGCCAAAAAGAAAACTTCCAGTTTAAAGATTGAACTATGAAGATATTCTTTGTCCATCAAGGTTTGATTAGCTTTGTGCAAAAAGACCTGGAAATTCTGCAATCTTCATATCAAACCCAACCCCTTAAATTTCGAGGTTCGAAGGATTTATATGCGATTATGGGCGGTGTCTGGAATTCTGATCTTACCTTCTCCTGGTTCGGCAAGCTCCATGCATTCTTTGCTGTTTTATTTTCTAAATTGCTAGGCAAAAAGTCGATAGTAGTCGCTGGCGGCGATGATGTGGCTTATGAACCTGAGATCAAATACGGCATGTTCTCTTTCTGGTGGAAGAAATGGTGCCCGCTTTTTGTTTTCAGATATGCTGATCTGATACTTCCTGTCTCTGAATTTAATAAAGAAGAAACCATAAAGAATGCAAAGGCTGATCCTAAAAAAGTTAAAATGATCTATCATGGATTTACAGAAGATGGTTTTAGAAGGATAGAAAATATTCCAAAAGAAGATATTGTAATTACCATTGGGCAGGTAAGCCAGGAGACCCGGATAAAAAAAGGGCTTGAATTGTTCATCAGGGCAGCTTCACTTCTACCAGATACCAAATTCATTTTGATAGGGCCGGACATAGACGGTGCATTAGAAGAATTGAGAAAGATTGCACCTAACAATGTATTTCTGCCAGGCGGCATATATGGAGACGAACTCGTGGAGTTATGCAATAAAGCTAAAGTTTATGTACAATCCTCGATCCATGAAAGCTTTGGCTGCGCAATTGCAGAGGCCATGCTCTGTGAGTGCATACCTGTGGTTTCAAGAAGGGCTGCAATCCCTGAAGTAGTAGGAGATTGCGGGTTTTATGTGGATGAATTGAGTCCTGAAAGTGTGGCGCAAAAGATTAAAGAGGCACTGTCTGCTTCCGAGGAATTGGGGAAAAAGGCCAGAAATCGGATTATCACCCACTTTCCTATGGAAAAGCGTAAAAGGGAGATTTTGGAAGCGTGTGAACGTTTAAGTCGGAAGTCATAAATCATAAGTCGTATGTCGTATGTCAAAGAGAAAGTAATCAGAGATGAAAATTGAGAAATTTGAGGATATTAAAGCGTGGCAGATTGCAAGAGAACTTGTAAGGGAAGTTTATAAGATTACAAATAAGGATAAATTTGCCAAAGACTTTGGCTTAAAGGATCAGATTCGAAGGGCATCTGTATCTATAATGTCTAACATTAGTGAGGGATGTGAACGAGGATCAGACAAGGAGTTCAATCAGTTTCTGAATTATGCTAGAGGATCTGCCGCCGAGGTTAAAAGTCAATTGTATATCGCCTTAGACCTTGAACATATTGACGAGTTCGTATTTAAAAAAATGCATGACAAATGTACTGACATATCCAAACTAATCATGGGCTTTATCAACTATCTAAAAAAGACTTAGGAGATATGACATAAGACATAAAAGTTCTGGTAGTGGATGGGATGAGTGAGGACAGAACGAAGGAAATGTGGTATATTAATTATATGCTTAGAACTATAGACTAAAAAAGGGGGTGACAAAATGCCAGCTATTTCACCAAAATTAGGAGAATTCTTAGTTAAAACGACAGGTTCAAAAGATATTGACGATGCTTTTCATAAAATTTTATTGGATTATTTAGTTATTAAAGTTAAAAACCTTAAGTGAAATAATTGAGGGATTTCAAAAAAATGGGAGATGAATTTTGATGAATTTAAAAAGAATTTGAAAGAAGGAACACTCAAAAAGGATGTTTATTCTTTTGATACTGAAAAAGATTTCTGGCGATAGGAAGAAGCTGAAACATTAATAAAACACTATGAAGAAATAAAAAATCAATGGATATAAACCAAAATGACTATTGAGTTAACTCCGAATAAAAGAAATTTCGTGTTAATTATTAAACGGATAGCATTATCAGGAATTAATTGAACGCTCTGTTCTCTTATTTTTCAAAATCAAGACGTTACACATAATGTTTTCGGAGCGAACTCAATAACCATTTAAACCAATTTCTTCTTTCTTTACTTCATGCACTCTCTGATCTCGATTTTGTTGAGAATGTTGATTTCCAAACAGAAGTTTTTATTCTTAAAGGCAGTGTAGCCCTAAAGAAGGAACGGATATTACAAGTATATTTCAATGAAATTACAAGAACCACAGCCTTTGCACTTATAAAGGAAGATAAAAGAATATGGGGAGTAGATTTTGATAATATAAGGGGATGGCATTTACACCCTGTAGAGAATCCAGAAAGGCATCAAACTATAAATTCTATGACTATTGAAGAGATTATAAAGACTTTAGCAAAAGTGTGGTCATTGCTGCAGTGAAAAGAGGGTATCACTATTTTGTAATTGGTTTGTAGTTTAGAATATATATAATTAAAGGATATCATGAAGTTACCTTTTGTATCCATCATCATCCCATGTTTAAATGAGGAAAAATATATAGGCAAATGCCTGAGCTCAATTATTGCAAACGACTATCCAAAGGATAAGTTAGAAGTTCTGGTAGTGGACGGGATGAGTGAGGATGCGACGAGGGAGATTGTTCGAGAAACGTTTGAACGTTTAAACGTGGGAACGTGTACATGGGGCAGGGAGGATTGTGAAGATGAGAAGATGGGAAGATGGGAAGGTAGGGGACATGTTAATATCAAATTGCTAGACAATCCTTCTCATATTGTTCCTGCTGCTCTCAACGTTGGCTTGAGACATGCAAAAGGTGATATTATCATGCGTATGGATGCACACACCACTTATGCAAAAGACTATGTTTCAAAGTGTGTGAAATATATGAAAGCGGATAATGCTGATAGTGTTGGGGGAATTTTAGGGACAACCCCTGGCAGTAATACTGTGCTTTCAAAGTCTATTACAATGGTACTGTCTTCGCCCTTTGGCGTAGGCAATGGATACTTCAGAACAGGATCAATTGAGCCCAGATATGTAGATACCGTTCCTTTTGGCTGTTATAAAAAAGAGGTCTTTGAAAAGATCGGGGTATTTAATGAAAACCTAATAAGAAACCAGGACATCGAATTTAACCTGAGACTGAAAAAGGCTGGTGGCAGGATACTCCTTTTCCCGGATATTGTGAGTTATTACCATGCCCGTCCTACATTGTCTGCCCTTGCAAAGAATAATTTTTCAAACGGTCTCTGGGTAATCTACTCCACAAGATTTGCCAGAATGCCATTTTCTATAAGACACCTTATCCCCTTCTTTTTTGTCATATCACAGATCATGACTTTTATCCTATCTCTCTTTTACCTTCCTTTTTTATATCTCTTTGCTTCCATAATCGGGCTTTATCTTATCACCAACATCTTCTTTTCTTTAAAACTCTCCTTGAAAAACCGCATCAAATACTTCCCCTATCTGATCCTATCCTTTTTTACGCTCCATTACTCCTATGGGGCCGGGTCTTTATGGGGTGTTTTTCGGTTAATTCAGCCTAAAAAGTAGGGGAAGACGAAAGTCGGGAGCGTTGAGGGGTGAAACGTGAGATCGTGAGGCGTTATACGGAAGGCGTTATGAGTGAGGCAATGGAAGAATCCTCCTTGCTTTTTTGGTTTCATAGTAGTATATTTTGATTAAATAAGGGAGAAAAATATGAGAGAAAGATCAAAATACGAAGAAGATATAATTAAGGAGATCAGAGATATTCCTTCTACAAGCCTATCCAGAGTACTGAAGATGATTCACTTCTTGAAAGAAGAAATTCTGATAGAGCAAAAGATTAAGGAGGTACCATCCAATGAAACTAAAGAGATATTACTCTCATTGGGTGAGGGTTTAGGTGAAGGTCCGGAAGATCTGGCCGATAGACATAATTATTATCTATACAAGTAATGAGTATAAATGCGAGAGATATTTATAGATACTTGGGCGTGGTGTGCCCTTATCAATAAAATGGATTCCGGTCATAAAGCTGCTCAAAAAGCCAATAAGGATTTAGTAGATCAAGGTTACCTCTATATTACCTCTAACTTTATCCTCGACGAATCTTATACTTTAATCAGATCTCGTATTGGCTACAAGGTTGCCGTGGAATTTGGAAAAAAGATAAAGAAGTTAGTAGAACTAGGGGCAGTAAAAATTATCAGAATCACTAAGGAAGTTGAGGATCTTGCCTGGGATCTCTTTGTAAAATATGATGATATGGAAGTCTTGTCTTTTACTGATCGTACTTCATTTGCTGTAATGAGAGAAGTGAACCTGAAAGAGGTATTTACTGCTGATGGCCACTTCGAGCATGTCAAATTAATCAAGAAGCCTTAAGTATCCCCTCTTTCCCTTTGTTCCCTTTTTATACCTTTTTGCCTTTATATTCGGGATATATACAATCACCAACATCTTCTTTCCTTTAAAACTCTCCTTGAAAAACCACATCAAATTCTTCCCCTATCTGATCATGTCCTTTTTTAC
>JAXHVA010000209.1:0-4478 GCA_034189035.1 Thermodesulfobacteriota bacterium | reverse complement strand
TCCGACCCCGCCAAGTTCTCATGTCCCTCACCATATCAGTCCACAAGATGTTGCCTTCTGTATTCTTGAAGTACATCGGCACTTGAATTTAAGTCTCTTACGAGGCTCAATACTCAGCCTGTATCTTCCCTTGTCAACGCTTCACTGGCTATGTTACCATTACCAACGCATGACTCAGGGCTGGTGTGGGTGGTTAACCCTTCACCATGGGACACTTTCAGCCCCTACTTCTTGCCGGTTTTAATCGGCGCTCCCAACGGCAGACTTGACCCCTTTTTGACCCGACCCCTTTTTGACCCCTTTTCATCTTTTTGCTCCCTTTTTTCCACAATTATCGCAAATCATATTCTTTCCTTTCATTTATACAAGATATACAGTGATAATGATTAGCAATTAATCCGGAACGCTCCAACAACTAGCGGGCTCCACTTTCTTTGGAAGATATATTGTTTCCGCATCGCTGTATGGTTTTAGATTATTGATAACCATATCATTGATCTCGCCGAGTCCATAGCCATTGAAGTGGCGTGCTTTGCGCAATGTAATGCGTTCAAACTCATGTTCCGTTGGATTGTGGACGCGGATAGAAATGCATTTATCCCCCTCTTGGACAACTGTTAGTCTGAGTTCCTCAACCTTCTTGAGAGCAAAAGGATCAGGTCCTTGGTTCACAAATATAAAGGGATGACCTATAAAAATCGTGTGGCTCGAATGAGCACCATTTTCTGAAAAATCACGAGGGTTATAATGTGCATAAGCCACCCCTGTACCAGCCCTGCGCCCCCAATAATCTCCGTCGCGAACATGTTCAACAGCAATAGGACGGACTTCCTGTTCCGTCTCATCCCAAAGGACAGCAGTCCGCCGCGGTTTTAATTCGTTGATTTGCAGTGGTAACGCTACCGGAAGATTACCTTCGGGCAGCATGAGTGTTCCATAAAAACCCGCTCCCTCTTGTCCTGGCCTAAATTTAAGAATGTAATTAGATTCCAGCAATTCTCCGCCATCATCATTTGTCACAACCTCCACAGCATGGTCTTCCAATATGCCCATCCGGTTTATTATCTGTTCCGGTTCAGATGTACCTTCTTCATCTACTGATGCGTTACCGCCCATATCGCGACCGGTAATCACAAGGTAACTCCACTGGATTGCTTGATAGGGCTTCATAGACTGATCTTCATCAGGTATATCATCAAATAGAAACATGAAAGTGTTAGACACCCATTTTAGCGTCATATCATTCGGCCCTTCTCCAGGATTAAGCATGATGATACCTGCACTTCCCGTAGGGGAGGGAGATAGCCACATGTAATCCCCATTGGCCATTCTCTTCTGAAACTCGGCCGTGGTGCTCAGATCGCTGATTTTAATCACAGTAGGTTCATCTTCGCCCGTAGAAGATATCAAAACCTCATCGAAATGATTAACTTTATTGACAAATAGGGCGCGAAACAGCGGCGTGACATTCTCAGGATCAGGAGTCATTTCACACTTAAACGTTGCCTTTCCTTCCACTAAGACGACACCAGGATCATCAGGATAATGCTGAAACACTGTATAACGCAGCCTTCCTTCCTCAAGTTTTTCAGGGAGCCCGAGCTTGGGCAGCGCGTTATTCCCCCACAGAAGTAAATAATCAGAGTTTATTGGCGCTCCATAATTGACCACTGCCTCACGAATTATAACTTCATGCCCAATCAGTGGCGCAGTGATGTGCCTCGCATAAGGGGCGTCCGAATTATTATCGTCCTGAATCCTAAAATCTGGTTTTATGTTAACACTAGGTAGCTCCCCATCAAAAAGAGGCAATTTGTACTTAGAACCATACTTCGACAGGAATAAAGGATCACGACGCAATCCTCCTTTTGTTTGGCCCATGAAAGGCGAGTTGCCGATAGTAGTGCCAGAAGGCGAGCCCTTATCACGCATCATCTGCGAGGAAATGGTGTTCAGACGATCCGAATTCCATTGACTTTTGAAGTTATTTTGTCTGAGATTAAAAGAACCTGTAACCGTAACGCCTCTCTGATCACGAGCTAATATCACAGGATGGAACTGCCTGTGAAGGGTTAAGAAAACATCTTTTTCAAATGTTTTAGTCCCTGGAGACCACTCGTAGAGTAAGTCATCACCATCCCATATCTGAACATATTCAAGTGGACCTTGTGAAGATGTTATCTCAAGGCGCCATCGATGAAAGTAACGACTCCAATGCCAATAGTTCCCTGCCTGATTCGTAGCTGTATTCCTCGCGTACCAGCAGCTAATTGTCGGCCCACCACAAAAAAACGAGTTTGTTCCAGGATCTCTATATTCAATCGTTTTGCCTTCGTATGGTCCGAGCATTTCTTCGCGAAATTGTTTTAGCCACACAGTGTGCGGGTACGTTTGACGACTATTTGCAGTGTCACTCGTACCGTTTTTAATTAACTGAATGTCGCTACATTCTGTCAAGAAAGTTAATGCGACTGGCGACAAGTTCTGGCCGTCATCAACAAGCTGCAAAAAACTGTTGTCCGGCCCTGCGTCGGTGCCATCTCTACTTGGCAAGATATTATCGACCAATCTGAAATGTGAAGGTAACAACCCACTTTTTACAAAAGTTTGAATGGCCACATGGCGGACAAAGCTTCTGACATCCCAAATTGGAGAGCCTTCCATTGGGCTGCCGTCTGTTGGGATGATGCGTTGTTCACGATAGTGTATTAGGTAAATTTTATTCTCGACTCTGTTGTCAATAATCCAATCCGTTATACCAAGCCTATCACCCGTTACTGTTTTAAACTTCATATCCCTTGTTAAATGGGTCTTTTCTGGGTATTTCAGTTCCTGGCCGAAAGCCACAAACCTATTACCTGTTTCATCCATAAAGCGCAATCCAGGAACAACAATAAGATTCGAATCTGGTGCGTTGGTTTCTTCAAGTGCAAGTTCTTTGGTTATGTTAAATGTTTGTTCTTGCATCCCCATACAGTCAGGGTATTTCTCTGCCAGAGCGTTGATATCTTCAAGGACTACAAGGAAGTCGAAACCACTGTTTCTGGCTTCGTCGGCATATTGCTTTATGCTACTTTTTCCACCGGAGTTTATAGTTAGCGCACCGATAATGCCTTTAAGCGGTGTTCTGTTTTCATGTGGCTTTTCCGGAGGTATATCTAAAATTTTAAAAGCAAGATCAGCAGGTGGGGTGGACCACTCCGTATCGACGCATCCGGCTTGATCTATGGTTCTTGGTTCGGACAGCCATGCCAGCAGATTCACAATCAATTGCAGCCCATCGGATGTTAGTTTATCGTGAGTCACCGTATTTTCATCTCTATTCAGGTCTCCAAAAAATCCCCCGTCATTTCCAGGCAAGGCCCCGCCGTATAAATGAAAAGGTGAAGGTACACCAAGAATGGCCGTGCGCCCCACACGAACCGGAGAATTCTCTGGCAAAACAGCAAGAACACGAACAGGTTTATACTCGCTGGGCGGATTGTTAGTTCCAAGGTCACGATATCCCAGCTCTACATTATCATCATAACTTATCAGTGTCTCCCATCCTTTGTCTTGATCCGAAAGCCCAACATCAAATGCCACACTATTGGGACGCCCTTCAATCATCTCATCTGCATCCCTGCGGATTGGAACCCAAAGTCCGTTTACATCCTTAAGCACTGGATGATCCTTGTCTTTATCAATATATAGATAATTGAATAGTAAATTATAGGATGTCTTATCATCAAAGCGTTCTTCATCTGCATTGGAGGATTTGACGGGAACAGCATCTATCATGCGAAATTCCATCCCGTTGTTTTTACTGTATTCGTCAAGTGAACGGACAGAATGCTCTACCCATCCCGGTACGATAAGCAGACCGATTTCGCTCGACAGTTCTTCGAATACCTCGTCTAATGCAGAGGTGGTATTAGGCGATACCAATAAGACAACAGCATGATATTTGTCCAGAGAGAAATCCTCGTTATCTAATTCATCAAAATTACGAAAATCGACGCAAAAACCTTTCTTAGCGAGAAGGATCAGTGACTTACGCAACCCGCTTTTTTTTAGTGCATTACCGGGTTCATCTTCGGCGATGAATAAAATCGAAGGTCTATATTTCAATAACCCTTCTTCCATCAAATCCATTCTTTTTACAATTCCACAGGCACTAATACATACAAACATTGCAATTATGCAGTATATACGCTTCATTCGGTTACCCCCTTATTGATAAGTAGACCCCATAAGCGAGGCAGAGTTTTTCTGAACTTGAGCCTAATCGGGATAGGGAGAAGCCTCGCGGCTTCCCTCCTCCCATACCACCGGGCATACGGATCACGTACTACGGCGATTCGGTTGATTAAGTCGGTTTAACAGCGATTTTAGCACCGCTATGTGAGACATAATTGATCTTCACTCATCAATGAAACTCGAACTGCAGGCGTTTATTCCCGAGCCAGGATATGCTCGTGGCCTTCTTATCTAACTGG
>JAXHVA010000208.1:0-4505 GCA_034189035.1 Thermodesulfobacteriota bacterium | reverse complement strand
TGGTGGCCTTGGACCATACCCCCTTCCTCAAATAATTGAGCCTAGGGGATCTCTTCTTCTCTGCCCACCACCAGTACTGTCGATCTTCCAATAACTCCTTTTCATTTTTCTTTATTTCAACTTGAGCCATTGTTAGAGTACTCCTTTTCTCTTTTAATTAAAAGTTAGACGGGCAATACAGAAGTCCCTATTTCTCATCGAACCCCTTTGCCATTCTCAAATTTGGGTTCCACATAAATTCAGAGACATTAGTTCTTACACGATCTATCTCTTCAAATTTTTCACATTTACTCGCATCCATGTAGATATCTGTCTCTTTTCCCAGGCCGTCCTCATCCAGAAAGGCCTTACAAATCCCCATATTCGCGGCAGAATTTGCCGATTGGGGGATAAAATTCATACAATCTCCACATCTAGCCATTTTTTCCTCCTTTTTTGTATAAATGATTTTTTCCTCAGATAATGAGAATATACATGCTCAGGCCATCCTTTCTCCGGCAATCGGTATAGTCAGGGCATATACCTCAGTTACCTTTATAGTGGCTACCGATTGTACCTTACCATTTACACCCATTATCTCCATCATCGGGTTAACTGTAGCGGAAATCTCATCAAAAAGCTCGCCGGAGTCATACATCTTGAGAAAGACCCCTTTTACCTGATATCCTTCTCTCATAGGTTTGTATAGCGATATTGCTACCTTTTTTCTTCCCTCTTTAAGATTATTAGTCGTTTTTCCATCAAAACAGCATGCATAGGCTATCTTGTCTTCTGCGATTACTTTCATCGAGCCAATAGGTACTAGGTTGATAGTGTTATCCTCATTGACAGTTGCCATCATACACATCTTCCTATCGCTCTCTAAGGTCTCTACTACCTCCTCCGGTATCTTTACCATCTTCGCCCTCCTCTTTTCAGGATACCTTTACGCAAGCTTTGCACCTGGGTTACTCATAGAGGTACTATAAACCTCGTCAACTGTACCGATTACGATGCCCCTGGGTTGAAGCTTGATTTTAGTATAAACTTCCTCGCCAATCTTATCTGCTATAGCACCTCTTTCTTCATAGCCGCTGAAGGTGCATTTTATCTGAAAGGATTCGAGGGTCAATTTGAGAACAGTCACGGTAAATCTCCTCGTATCGAGTATGTTCTCTTTGGTTTTACCGAGTCTCAAATCCGCAAAACAAACCGTCTTCTGATCCAGTGGGAAAACAGTCGCTATCATCACTGCATTTGGCATACCTGAAGAATTAATCGTACCAACCATCTTTAATGAATGGAAATCAGCCAATGCATCAACAACTTCCTTTGGCATATCTACCATTGATAGACTCCTTTCATCTCAAACTGAGTATCTCACCTGTCTCCTTGCTTCTCTTATTATGCCTGATGTTTACAGCAACATTAAGAAAAGAAGACAATCAAAGAGAAGCAAGATATCTTGCTTTAATCATTTGCAACATCCACACCAGGCACTATACCTTGAAGCTCTGCTCCAGCCAATTCACCGCTCTTTTCGTCAACCATTACCCAACCAAAGCACTTGGGGCACTCCCTGTTTGCAGTCCCCTCCTCTAATCTTACGTTGTAAAGATACCTGAAGCTTTCTTTTGGGCCTTCATATTCACAGTGAATACATTTCATTGGTCATTCTCCTTTCTCTTTTATTTTTTTTGAAATGAAGAGCATTTTGAGGCATCGGTCTCTGCCTCTACTGGTTTTGCCTTATAATATGCCTGCCTTGGGTCTACCACCCTCTGAACACAGTCTCCCAAAGTGGGATCATCCTCCAGAGGAAAGAAGTTTTTGCACTCATCGCATACTGCCATCTTTCTTCACCCCCTTTCAAAATCTTTTTTTTGCCCAAACCTGACTTTTTCCTATTTATAAATAGAACAGGTTCAAATTAGACGGCTGCTAAAATTTCTGCACATTTCGTGCAATTAGAGCATCCTGCGTTATCTTATTCATCTCGACAAAATGGGCACTGTAGCCCGCAATCCGAACGAGCAGCTCAGAGTACTTCTCAGGCTCTCTCTGCGCAGCATAGAGGGTTTCATTATCAACCATATTGAACTGTACATGATTGATACCCAAATCATGCCAGGTCTTCATATAGTCTCGCCACATCTTGAAGCCCTTCTCTCCTTGAAGCTGTGAAGGTGACAACCTCTGGTTTAATAGAGTTGCCCTTACAGAGCCCACATGGTCTAATTTGCCAACAGACTTCAATACTGCCGTAGGTCCTTTCTTGTCAAAACCACAACCCGGAGAACAACCCCCGTCATACAACGGATCACCCATCTTCCTGCCGTTCGGCAATGCTGATATCATCGGTGCTGCAGCGATATGAGTTGCAACACTCTCAGGCAGAGTTGGCCAGGGTTGACCATTGATATCCCGCACAGACCATGACATCTTACCGAGATCCTCGTACATCCTCACCCATATCTGATCCACATAGTCATCGTCATTGCCCCACTTCGGTGCATGAACGAAATCCTGCCTCATGTCTTCATAACCCTCCCAGTTTGTCTCCAAAGCCTTCTTCAACTCGTCCATGGTGTACTTCTTGTCATCATAGATCAGCTTCTTTACTGCTGCAAGACAATCACCAGTATCACAGAAGGCAAAAAGGGTAAACCATAGACTACTCCTCTCCTTACTGCGGGCACTGTTTTCACCGGTCTCTATACATCGCTCATACAGTGCGGATGTCATCGGTTTTGGAAAAAACTTGGCTTCCACCTCTCTGTTTTTATGCTCCATCCCTGTCGCCATCTTAAAACCGTCTTTCATCTGGGCATACCAGGCATTGTAAAAATCACCAAAGGTCTCAAATTGAGAAGCATCTCCTGTCTTAATACCTGCTTGCATCCCTGATGCATGATCATACCCATCGAACAATGCCAATGATATTGCCTTTGCCCCCGCCCCAATAGAGGCTTGCGGGTACCTTAAAGCCGGTGCAGCCCATTTCGTATCTGGTGCAGGTGCCATACATGCCTGGTGTAACCATCGTCTTGCCTCTTTCAGGGGATGACCAAACCAGTGCATGAGATTTGGGATGAGTACATCGTCATTCCTTAAAGAAGGGTAACCAAGACCATGGCGAATGCATTCAAAGACCCGTCTCAGTGTCTCTGTACGCACATTGGAATGATAGCGAAAACCAAATGTAGGGTCACTCACCCTGCTGATCAAGGCTGATTCCAGATAACAGTCTGTGAGGTCATTACAGGCATCACTACCGTCCTCGTTTACCCCCCCGAGGGTCCATACATATGGGCCAGGGCTTCCTTGCAAAACCTCTCTGCCAACGCGTACCCATGATTTTCCAATAGAGTAGGCCGAAATCATCCACTCTGCACAGTATTCGATTACTTCATCCCTTGTCATATTCTTTTCTTGAAGAACATCTTTTTCGTAGAAAGGCCAGTGCCAGTAATCATTACGACAAGACCATGCGGCATTGTGCCATTCCAACCGATATGCGATCTGCACAAAGTGATCGAATTGGATCGCTTCCCATAGATGCTCCGGCGGCCTGGCAGGAACCTTCTCACATGTCTCACTGATCCGGAGGAGTTCCTGTCTACGAGTTGGATCTGTCTCAAAATTCTCAGCAATGATCTTTGCCAGCCGGCTGAAGCGTCTTGCATACCTAATCGCTGCCTGAAGGCAGATCTTCATCGCCTTCCATGTGTCGATCTTTTCCATGTAAGAGACCTGTTTCTCGGCAGTTGAGGTCTCGCGCATATTCTTCTCTGCGTCTTTCAGGTTTTCATCGATTGTATTTATTATCGATTCGAAGCCCTGATACATCCAATCAGGTTGTGGTGAAACATAGTCAAATGCGCTCAGTTCTCTTCCAAATGCCACAAAGGTCGCCGCAAGGGTTAACACCTTCTCCTTGCGGGTAAAGTACTCTTTACATTTATCCTCATAGGTTCTCCCCTTCCAAAAATTTACAATTTCTTTTGCCTCTTCGAGGCATTCATCAGAGATTATACCTGTTCGATCGTTGATGGTATCGTCATTAACCGATGAAGAAGCTGTGGGTATCCATGTGATTAAATGCGGTGCTGACCCCGGATAACCCTGGATGCGAGTCTGATCTGTAATGAATATAGGCATATTATCGAGCACATTTGTAAGTGCCCTTGCCCTCGTGATAATAAAGGGCTCCGAAGGAGGTGCCTCTTTGAATACCTGGGTTTGCAATTTGGCATTTTCCAAGTCTATCTGAACTCCGGGTAAAAAGCTTGAGCCTTTAGTTGCCTTTGACCAAACCGCCTTTCTTAAATAACTAAGCCGTGGAGACCTCTTCTTCTCCGCCCACCACCAGTACTGGCGAGAATCCAACAGCTCCTTTTCATCTTTCTTTATTTCAACCTCTGCCATAACATTACCCTCCTTAAATAAATCAATTATCCGCCTACTGTAACCTCATCTACATGTTTGAGAAATATATCTAGTATTGGCTTGACTCTGTCATCTGC
>JAXHVA010000207.1:0-4518 GCA_034189035.1 Thermodesulfobacteriota bacterium | reverse complement strand
TTGTTATGAAAAGCTTATAGAATACAGGTCAAAAATAAAATTTTAACCAGAAGCTTATGGTTATTCATTCCTTTTTTGATATATACGACTATTTATATCTCTTGCTAAATTAGCCGTTTGAATATACATCCTATCTAATTTACTTTTTTTCTGTTTGGGAGACATATCTTGAGAGTTAATTATTAAATCAGCCATGCTATTCATTTTAGATATAAATGATCTTGCTTGAGACAAAATCATGCTTTCCCCTAAAATTAAAACATTATTAGCAACTTCTTCAAATGTTGCTTCAGGATTAGCTTCTCCTCCTGTTGCAAATGTTAGCGCACTAATATTATTTTGAAAAAATTGCATTGCCCTATCGGCTTGATTTGTTTTAAGTAATTTTTTAAATGTATTAAAAGTCTTTACTGAAATATCTATATTTTTATACATTTCATGCACACCTGAACTTGAAGAAGATGGATAACGAGCTACAAAAGATTTAACAAAAGGAACATCCGACCATGCTTTTTCTGGTTTGGGCGGTATTTTAAATGCCCCTGTTCTTACTAAAATATCATCTATTTTTTTTACTAACGCCATTCCTCCCCCACCAGTTAATCCATGTATAGCGTAGTTAATTTTTGATGGAGACAGCCCTGTTAACTGTCCTAACTTTTTAGTTAGCTCAGGGTCATGCCTACCTTCTCTAAAAGCTGGCAAAACATCTTTTAATCCAGTAGGTTCAATCGATCTATCATAAAAACTACTGTAATTACTCATCAATTCATAAGGAATCTGAATAGCAGTCGGCATTATAGGCGGGGTCAATGTCTCACCTAACGTTTTGAAAACTTCATTTATTTTATGAGGAGTTTTCTCATGTCTATAATCAAGGATTCTTTCTGGAACTGACCCAAATAATACACCAATTTCAAAAGGTTTAGGTATTCTTAAAATCAGGTCTGGCTGCTCATCTGTCCCTCCTATCCCTGCTAACCAGAATAAATCTTTTTGCCATTGATCTATATTTTTATACCACTCTTTGTCTTTGTTATGATTCCATAATACTAAAGAAGGCAAAGTTATTACAGACAATGTTTTAACAAGTGTGCCTTCAGGATTAGTTTTGAAAGCATTTACCATTTTGTCCAAACCTTGAATTTGTGGATTCATAAAAGCAGTCAACATAGTTAAAGCCTGTATCTGTTCATTTCCACCTTTTTTCATAAAGTCCAGTGTAACGTCCCGTCCCCTAAAAGCGCCCTCAGCTTTAGACTCTGCCGTTTCGCCAAATTTTTTTATGTATTTTTTTGCTTCTCCAAGTCTGGTCATACCTTCTAAATGACTACCTACTATTCTTAAAGCCTCTACTGGATTTACTACATTTTTCAAGCTAGTCTTTCCTTCAACAACGTCTTTTAATTTCATTCTCAAATAAGTGCGATCAAGTGAAGCTAAAGCAACATGTTCTCCACCATATTTTTTAAAATCCCAATAATACTTGTCTTTTTTTACCATAGACATTAAGCCCGATAGCATATCTATACCAGGCTTATAGCCTGATTGAGAATAAAGAAACGCTGTTATCTGGTCTCTTATAGGATTTCTACCCATAATAAATTCAGGGTTCATAAATGTTGCACCTGCTCTCAACGATTTTGCAGGCAAACTTAATAATTTCAAAAGTAATCCAGTATTGTTACCATTTAATGTTGTCATTGCCTTATATAAAGATGGTTCAACTTCATATAACACAGGTTTCCCTTCTTGCCAAACGCGTATTTCATTTAGTTTAGGATTAAAGTCTGGTCTAAAAATTAACGCTGCTTCTGGTAAATCCAATTCTTTATATATTTTTGCCATTTCAGGGTCTACTGATTTCAAAACTTCGTCAACCTGAAGTTTTAATGGTTTTAATGATGCGGGAACTTTTCTAATATATTTGCCTGCTCCTTGAATTTCTGTCCACTTAGCCACTTGTTGACCTACTCTATTCCGTTCGGCTAAATTTATTAAAGCATAAGTATTTTTTATAATACTTTCAAGCGGTGAATGAATAGGATTATCTGCGCCACCAAATCTATAAACGCCTTTCCCTAAATTAGCAAATCCTTGTGTCCCCCTTCCAGAATCTTGTTCCATTAATCTATGGAATGGAACATAATCTTTATTCATTACTCCAATTTTATTAAAGGCTTCCTGCGACAAAACGCCTGAATCTTTTAAATATTCCAGAACCTTGTCTTGATATTTTTTTAATTCCTTAAAAGCCGTATTGAATTTTTCAGAATGATGAGTTTTTAAAACAGCGTTTACATCTTTTTTTTCAAAACCTGTTATCTTTTTCCGCTTTATTAATTCCATAGCTCTTCGTGCAACAATATAATCTTCAAAGTTTTCCAATTCTTTTTTTAAAGGTTTCAATATTTCATATAAAGGCTTTCCAGTTCTTTTTTCTTTATTATGGAAAGCAAAAGTTTCTTTTCTCAAAAACGTTTCTGGTATTCCTGCTGCACCTTCAAATCTTCTTGCCATTTTGTAAGTTATATCTTCTTGTTCTCCCAAAGCTCTTCCTATTTTTTTTATAGGATAAATTCTATCAACCACTCCTGTATAACTTTCCTCTAGTAAATGCTCTAGTCCTTCTCTTTTTTTTATTGGCTTTCTAATTATATGGGAACGGAATCTTTCCTCTGGTGACGACTTTTTGAAAGTTTCAAGATTAAGTTTAACATCATCAAAAACTTGCTTTAATTCTGGATGGTCATTTAATTTTGTTTCAAAATCTTTATATAATTCTGGAGATTCTCTTTTGGCTATTTTCCTATTGGTAAAATATAGCCTAAAAAATTCGGCAAATCCTTCTTGTTTAGGATCACCCCAACTCGCCAAATGAGAAATTTCATTTAAATATTTTTTCGTATCTAAATTTAATTTATTTTGGATGTGATGTCCAATTTCATGGCTTATCGTTTCTATATCTTCAATTTTTTTAACTCGAATAACTTCAGGTGTTTTTTGATAAATTCCTTCAGCCTTTTGCCTAAATTTACCTTTTTCGATAGGAACATCTATTTCTTTTCGCAAATAATCAACAATAGACCTTATGGGCGGGGCTTGGCCCTCATACTCTGGTGTCCAGTATTTATCGAATGTATTTACTTGAGGTTCTTTTTTAAAAGATTTCTTGCTTACTTTTGATAGTCCATGTAACGCACCTAGCGTTAAAGCTGTGTCCATAACTCCTTCTGCTGTTGGCAATTCTCTTGATAAAGCAGATTCACCACCTATCATTGTTGCCATTTCAGCAGGAAATTTAGCTCTTTTGGGTAGAGGCAGTTTATTAACTCCACCAACTAAAGCACCGATATTCCCTGACTTTAGAGATTCATATAAAGTATTTGAAGCTCTTTCAACAAACTCTTCAGGTGTTGAAAGAGCACCCTTTTCTCGCATTGGCCTTAGCGTTTCTTTTACTGCTGTTGGCAATGCGAAAGCTCCCATAGCTGCTGTTACTGGATTTAATGCGGCTCCACCGATTAATCCTCCTGCTGCCATAAAAGGCAGGTCCCCTACGATAGTCCCTAAACTCCTGCCAAAACGATCTTCCCAACCAGCAGGTTCATAAGGATCAGGAGGGGATTCCCTTGCAGCCAACCCTGTAGCAGATTCTTGGAAACCAATTTTTAATGCTTTTGGAAAATCAGAATAAGGTTGCTCAACAGCAGTTAGTCCTTCAGGATGTCTAATCTCTGGATGAACCTTCGGAGGCGTTGCTGTTGTTGGAAAATCTTTACTTGCTGCTGCTATTAAAAATTCTGGTTCAAGACTTTCTGTATATTGATAAAATTCTTTTCTGTATTCAGTTGGGTCACCTTTAATTTGAGGCATAACCCTTAACTCAAAATATTCGTCACGCCACTTAATTTTTTCATCAAGTGTTCCTTTTTTATAATTAGGTTGTTTAATTACATCCGCCCATTTCATTAATAACGAACTCTCCCATCTTTACTGCGATACCCTTTATTTTTTTTATTATTTCTCAAGTCTCTTTTTGCTGGAACTTTCCCCGTCATAAACCACAACATCATTTCATTTGAACTAATCTGCTTAGAGCCTGTCATTGTAAAATCAGGATGAGTATAATCAGGATGTCTAATTAACTTCCCATTGATAGATGTTCCTCGATGTCCATTTTCATCTAAAAAATGTCGAACAACAGGTTGCCCGCCTTTTTTAAAAGGATCTTCATCACCAAACAGTTTATCAGTATCTACACGTATTCGCTTATCAAAAGCCGAGCCTGCAACCTCTGCCATTGTTCGATATTTTTCATCTAAAGCCTTTTTCTGATCACTTGATATTTTTTTTCTTGGCCGATTGCCTTCTCCTGCCTTAAAGACTTCTATTTCTCTTTTTACTGTTTTCTTTTCAGGCAGAATTACTTCAACTCCTCGTTCTGGATGTCCATATAAATTGATTTTATTCCTATTGATTTTATTCCTAAACTTAGACTTCTCTATATCTGGCAAT
>JAXHVA010000206.1:0-4547 GCA_034189035.1 Thermodesulfobacteriota bacterium | reverse complement strand
TAAGCACAAAGGGAAACAGCCGAGCAAAACCAAGAAAAGAACTCCTAATCAGGAATTATTAACATGATTTTTTTCTCAAACTAAATGTCAATTGTAGGGGGGAGGATGGTTAGAGAATGATAAAATAAGGATTCCTAGTTTAAAATATTGCGTATAAGTTTATGTTATGTTTAAGAAATAAGATGTTTAAAATAAAAATATTTTTCTCGAACTTACTAATGAGTTAGTTATAGAGTATTCGAGGAAAAATGAAATTTAATTTGAGAAAAATATCGTTCCCTCCTTCCTTACCCTTATTTCCTAAAATTCTTGCCAGGTGAATTTGATGTGGCCGATTACTGGTTCTGATTACTTTTAATTGTGTCAATTGCATTCTGAATGATATCCCGTCCATACATTAGATTGAATTTATCAAGGATCTTCAAGGGCGTCCTTATGGTATTTCAGAGCGTTGTCCAATTCACCTTTATCTCGATAAATCAGACCAATATTGCCTAACTGGTTAGCCTGCCCCTGCCTGTACCCTATCTCCTTGGCAATTTCAAGGGCGTCCTTATGGTATTTCAGAGCGTTGTCCAATTCACCTTTATCTCGATAAATCAGACCAATATTGCCTAAAGCAACTGATTTTCCTTCTAATTTATGGCTTTTATCTTTTACTCTTTTAGATATGCTTAGTGCTTCTTTATAATATTTTTCTGCCTCTTTTAGCTTAGGTAAGTTATAATAGCAAATACCTATAAGGATATGAGCAGCAACTTTGTTTTCTTCTGTAGCCATTGGATGAAATAGACATTTTTTGAATTCTTCAATAGCTTCTCTAAATTTAGATTCTTTTTCATATCTTTGTCCTTCAAAGAAATGATGTTTTAACAATGGGTTTTCTCCAAGACCATTTATATACCTCTCTGGATAGTCTTGACTTCGCAGCTCTTGCCTTTCTAGCAAATGCATTGAATGTTGCTTTATTTTAGAATTTTCTCTCTTTTCTTGCATATCTCTTATTAATTTCATCGCACCGAGGATACATATGATTAAACAGATAATCCATGTCATTCTTTTTATTCTTCTTGGTATATCTCGGGTTGATAAATATGTTCCAAGAAGCAATGGCCCTGCTATTAAAACAATACTGAGAAATAAATCCATTTCTTACTTACCACCGATAAAGCGAATAGTTAATATGCGCGATCACTCAATTCATCTGACGTATTAACCAGGTATGATTCGATAATATTACCTAAATTGCAAATTACATAATAGTTAATAGGAGTGGTGCTATTTAGTTGGCAAAGTTATTTACTCAAAACATAAATTGGCCTGAAGAATAGTATAATTTTTTCTAAAATTTCTGCCAGGCGAAGGCGATGCGGCCGATGATGGGTTCTGGGTCTTCCTGGAGGTTGATTGCCATGTTGGGGTATTCGGTTTTGTCGGGATTGTCTGATTGAAGTACAAGAAAACCTCTGTCTTTTATCAACCTTTTGACCACGCATTCCCCTTTATAACGAACTGCAAAAATCTTTTCTGGTTGATATTCCTTGTCTTGCAGATCAACCGCTACAATAGAGTCTTCGTATAAGGTTGGCTCCATTGAGCTTCCTTTGATTCTCACCGCAACCATATTCCTACCCCGTATCCACCTATAATAAAAGACTGCATAGCCCTCGATGTATTTATCATCTATCTCTCGACCGGTTCCTGCAGCTATCGGATCGTTTACCAGAGGAATAGCCTCATAATGTTCCCTTCTTTCAGTATCCCGGATTTTATTGACTCTATCTTGATCTGTGATCAGCATCAGCTCCATTTTAGGTTCAGGGTAGCTGAATATACTTTTAGAGGACTTCTGTTCGTTTTCTGGTGAGGTGACATACATAGAGCCTTCGCCGTAGAGGAGCCATTTGATGCTATATCCTTCGGAATCACAAAATGTGATTAGATTTTTATAAGGTATCGTGTTTCGTGATTTCCAGGTAGAAATCACATTGGGCTTTACCTTCAATAAGTTTGCTAGTTCAGAATCCTTAACAAAACCTTTTATTTTTTTAATTTCATCTAGTATTAAATTAATATTTCGCATATGTGATTTTTTTCTTGACAAAGTTCGCAAGTGTGATTAAATTGATATTAAAATAATCAATCATTGAGTTTGGAGGCGAAAAAAAAGACCTATGACACCCAAAGATAGAAAAAAGTTGCTGATTGATAAAGATTTAACCATGACAGAACTCGCCAAGCGAATTAACAGGGACCGGAGCTGGGTTGTGCAAACAATGCATGGGCACGTAATGCCCAGACCAACCCAGGAAGCCATCGCGAAAGAGCTTGGGCTTACGGTTGAAATAATTTTTCCTCACGACAAAGTCCCCAAAAGGGCGGCATAAACCGCCTTACATTTATAGAACAAAGGAGGAATAAAAAAATGTGTCCAAAATGTAACACACAAATAGAGTCCGATTATAATTTTTGCAGTAAATGCGGTAAGGATCTCCGCGACATGCAAATAGCATGCAGTAAATGCGACACAAATATTCATGTATGGCTTTCACCTCGGGGCACAAAATTTTGTCCTAGATGTGGAAACCCTATGATTCAGCCTTTCCATTCTCGGGTGTAGGCTTAAGTCGCTTGCCACATTCAGCACAATATAAACTGTTTTTGTGAAAAATATATTCATTACAGTGAGGGCAATTGTAAGCAAGATTACCTCCACACAAAGGACAAAACTTGATGGTTATTTCATTTCCTCTGGTATTAAAATTACACAAAGGACTCGAACATACAGCATATCTATTAATCATTCCAATCCTCCAGGATAGATATATTTTACCCCTAACAGCCCGAAGACTGGACGCACAAATCCATCGTCAAGGGTGGTTATGGAATTCGGTTTGGGCTGTTAGGGAAACCCTATAATTTTTTTTGCCCTATGTCAATGTCTAAGTCAAAAAAAAGAATTGCCATTGAAAATAGCAAACAAAGAAGCCTTTTTGACCTGATTAAAGAGGGGCGAGAAGTAAATGGGCACCCAAATCCCGGAAGCTTCAATATAGACAGTGAATTTCGAGAGTTAATCTCTCAGTCGCTGAAAGAGTGCCGGCATTCAAGATATTACGTGGCAGGCAAGATGAGTGAGCTTACAGGGGTTGAAATTACAAAAACGATGCTTGATAGCTGGACGGCGGAAAGCAAAGAATATCACCGCTTCCCAGCTATATTTTTGCCTGCATTCTGTGAGGCAACAGGTAATTCTGAGCCATTACAAATGTTAGGAGAAAAGATTGGGGTCTTTGTACTTCCGGGTCAAGAAGCCCTTAGAGCGGAAATACAGAGGCTCAAAGAAAAACGAGAGAGGATAAATAAGAGTATCAGGAAAAGGAAGGCATTTTTAAGGGAGGTTGAATGAATTTGCGACTAATGATCCTGGCGGAGAAGCAATTCTTTGAGTTCGGAAACAATTCGTTGGATCTCCAAATAAATGAAAAAGAATGTTAGTTACCCCCCTCTGGAGTAACTAACATTCTAACTAACATCAAAAACAACTAACTAACACATGAAAATCTTTAATGTTATTAGGCGGTTATGATGAATGAAACATGGCTGGCAGTTAAAGAAGTAACTAACATAGAAAAAATATCTGAAATGACTTTTTACCGGCGTTTCAAATTGGGTCATTACCCTGCTCATAAATATGTATCTTCCTCCTCCGGTGGGCGGGGAGGCAGGCAACTTCTCATTGCCCTGTCTTCCCTCCCGCCGTCTGCCCAGGTTCAGTATATGCAATCTCGCAGTGAAGGTTCCCCGCACGCTGCTACCAAAGCCCTGCTCACTCCCCGGGTTCGCACGATAATGAAGTTTTCTACCGCAGCGGCCTGGAATCAGGAGATTGCGCTTGCCAGGGCTGAGCTCATTTCTTTGATTGGATTAAAATCCGGAAAGGCGAAGAAGCACAAGACAAAGCGAACAACGCTTGCGGTCGAGGCGTACAATGACCATGTAATTAAAGCAGACGTTACGCTGCCTTCCGGAGAGATGAAGGATATATATTCTCTGCTAGGCAAAGTTTCAGTAAAAACTCTGTATAAGTGGAAAAAGGCATTCGCGCAGGATGGCCTTGACGGGTTGCTCACATCGTATCATGGCCGCCAGGAGGTTTTAAGCGAAGAGCTTAAAAAGGAGATCATGGCGCTGCTCTTTGAAAGAAAGCGCAATGCAAAAAAGATATATGAATACCTCAAAATCAAATTTCCGAACAATGAGCTTCCCACCTACGAAACAATCAACCGTCATGTAAAAACTCTCCGTGCTCAATATGCGGAGGAGCTGATGTACATACACGAAGGCGAGCGGAAGTGGAAATCTAAATACCAGCTCTCGCTTGGCGATGCAGCTGGTGATTGCGCAGAGCCAAATGAGAAATGGGAGATAGATACCACCCCGGCAGACATCATCACAAAGGAAGGCACACGGTGGAAACTCATTGCTCTCATTGATGTGTATAGCCGCCGGGTCAAGGTTCGTCTCTTCGAGACATCAAATGCATG
>JAXHVA010000205.1:0-4560 GCA_034189035.1 Thermodesulfobacteriota bacterium | reverse complement strand
GAACTACGAATCAAAATTCAAAACGAATTTCACAATCTCCAAACTAATCCAGAAACCTCAAAAAAATTCAAACATGAGTACTCCTGGTAACCATATGCAAATACCTAACCAGAAATTACTGGCCTATAGCCTAAATACCTTCAGTCTTACCACGTGAGTAGTCACACAATCTATATTAATTAAACCACACCATAGTCACAACGACAATACTCAAAAAATACGTATAAATTACGTAGTGAATTTAACTAGTTGGAGGTTGAAGGTCTAAGGTAATTTAAGTAATAGTATCTTGGGTTGAGCGGTTCAACGTTCAAGGTTCCCGGTTGAAGATCTCTAACTGGCACAAAACAAAAAGATTATCCTTCAATAAGGGCGACGTATATATTTCATCTAATGGGTGAAAAGGGATAATCTGTATTGAATTATAAGATGAGGGATATCAATAGATTATAACTATTGAACCTTGAACCGATCAATTTAGGAGTATTTTACTTAATAGGAAGGGGGTGTATACTACTAGAATTGGTAGGATTAATTCTTAGGTATAAGGTGGAAGGCTGAAGGTGGTCAATCCCCGCTTTACTTCGATTAGCCGGTGATTAAGTATTGAGTAGCTAACGGGCTAGCCATAAGTGCCGTCTAATACCGGCACTTTCAGGGTCTCTTCAACAAATTTTTTATTTTTAATTTTTTGTACAAATCCTGTGTAACCTCCGGGGACATAACCCTCTCTCCGCAGGCAGGGCATTCTTCAAAAAAGGAATTTCTCACGAGGTAGAGTTTTCCTTTGATCCTTAGATCGATCTCCCCTTTTTTCTTTACTATCTCATTATGACAAGCAGCGCATTTCATAAGCTTTTGTTAAGGTGGAAGATATAAGGTTAGAGGCTGTCAGTCAGCTCTTAAGGCTTTTATCAATCCGTTCAAGACCTTCTCTGTTTCTATGATCTTTGATTCGATTATTGATGAATCCTTGTTGTCTAAAAATCCCAGACGTTTTGACAAACTCAGTTGATAGTTCAATTCTTTCAGTGACCCAAAGGCAATATAGAGAAAACGAAGATAATCTGCCTGGCTGTCGCGTGCGCAGCCTTCAACGATATTGGAAGGAACCGAAACCGCTGCCCGCAGCATTTGAGAAGCCAAGCCATACAATTCCTCCTTCGGAAACCCCGCAGTAACTCCATATGTCAATACAGCCACCTCATCAGCCAACTCAAATGCCCGCAGTTTAGTATGGTCCTGCATAACCTATCCCCTTATACCTTCCCCCTTCAAACCACCCTGACTCCAGTTTCAAGTATTTCCCGTACAAGCGGATCGTCTTCAGTAAAATCTTCCGGTCGAAATGGAATAGGAGCAAGATCGCTGCTTACAGAGAGGGTGATGCGCCTGATTTTACCCTTGTCGCGAATACGCACCCCGTCGAAAGCATCTGATACGATTGCTATATCAATATCACTCCAATCATGAGACAGACCTTTGGAATAACTGCCAAAAAGTATTGCACGCTGCACATGTATTTGGTTCTTCTCCAATTCTTTGAGATACTTCTTTATAATTCCTTGGATTCCAGCAGGGATTTTATCCATGTGAACTGCTCCTTTATTTTCTTGAAATACTCTTCGGCGTATTCCCTGGTGCAGGTCTTGTAGAATTCTTGTTTATATTCAGGATATCTTGTCTCTATATGGAAATCGTTTACTTCATCGAAGAAAATTCTTTTTTTAAGATTCATTGGCAAGGTAGTTTTTTCTGCCAGTTTAACGAGGTTATGCGTCTTTGGCGGTATTCGATTGTCATTATCCCTTACATAAAATGCTTTCAGGGCCTTCTCCAGAACTAAATGACCCAAAAATAGGCACCAATCGTATTTGCCGACAGAGAATAAGGCTTCAGCAGTATCCAAATCATGCTCTGCGCTTTTTATCCAATACTCAATATGTTCGTTTATGTCCATCTCTGTTTTCTGTTCTTCTTACAGTATATTATTGCATAGACTTCATTTTTTTAAATAACATAATTCTCAATCCAGGGCAATAATTTAATATAATTCACAGTCACTACTGTCCGATTAAAACATGCCCTAAATGTTGCAAACCCAGCAATAACAATAGTTTTCAATGAATTCCAAAGGGTGTCGATTTCAATTTGGACAAAATTTTGCTACCAATAATATCAAAAGGTTAGACGACGAAGCCCCTTGTTTTAGGGCTAAACCGGACACTACTGATTCACAGTTTGAATTAATCACTCAATGGACGCGTTCTTTATTAACTGGAATTGGAAATTTTCACAATCCCCTCCAACCTTCCACCTTATGCCTTATACCTTCAACCTTCCCCCTTCCACCTACTTAATAGTCAAAAGAAAAGACCTAATACTGACCCTCCCATTGTGTATAGCCAGTTTCTTTCGGATATTGTACCTGTGCGTCTCCACTGTCCTGTTTGAAAGGCAGAGTATATTGGATATCTCTTTTGTTGTTTTGCCGTGTTTGATGAGGTTTGTTATTCGAATCTCCGTGGGGGTGAGTTTGAAATGGGGAGAAGACAGTCTGTATCCAAGAGGTAAGGTAATATCCTTGAGATTGGATTCAACCATATCGAGACAGTCTCTCTGAGCTCTATCCAACCTGCTGCTCTTCAACCTCTTCAGATAGGGAATTATAATCTCCTTGATATTGAGCAGCACCTTTTCCCCGATCTCCATCTTGTCCTTTTTCATCTTTCCAACAGGACATTTAAGGCTGTGTTTTTCTGCTCAAGCTCTGCTGTGCGCCTGTTTACCTCTTGTTCGAGTTGATCGTGATGTGAGACGATCTCCTCTTCAGCAAGCCTGGCCTCAATCACATGCATTATGATCTGAGAGACGGTCTTGAGGATGCGGATATCGTCCCTTGTCCAGGTTCGTTGTTGTGCATAGTCCTCAAAACACAGAAAACCATAGGGCCTGTTCCCGACAGATATGGGGAATACTAGAACGGATTTTACATTGAGCATCTCCATGATCTCTTTCTCACGGCCTTGGGGCACGTTCCGTATATCGTGATGTTTGAAGGCTTGACCTCTTTGAAAGAGATCGGAAACCAGGAGTAATTGATCTGCCGAGATATCTTGAAGGAGATCCATCTGGGAATCTATGCCTTTTTCCAGGCATTCGGTCATACAACTGAAGGTGCCGGAACGCGGATTGTACTTCCAGAAGAAGACCCTACCCACGTCCATGGCCTCTCCCATGGTATGGACACATTCGTGCAGAAATGCCTCTGTATCTTTCACTGAAAGACCCAGAGACGATATTTCAGCAGCCATTCTATCGTAATTGAGCCTCTTCTCTAAGAGTCTGTAAAATTGTATACGTTCTTCTTAAAATGAAAGGGCAGTGGCAAATGCCCTGATGATATTTCGCTCAATTGGCGAAAATTCCCTCTTTTGTTTATCCACTATACAAAGGGCGCCCTTTACTTCCTGATTATACGTGACAGTAAAACCAGATATGACTTCAGCCCGTATTGTTTTACGTACGCATCTGTATCTGTTTCGAAGTATCTCGAATTTTCCAGATCACTGATAGCTACGAGCTTGTTCCTTTTCTTGATGGTCTCCTCATAACAGATATGACCGTTAGGGGAATCTGTTCTTTTGAGACCCTGGGGTATGTTGTATGATGAACAGACATTGAGAAGACCCTCTTTTTCATCGAGCCGGTTATACAGGGCACACGCACCTCCAATCCATTCCCAGGTGCTCCTTACGATGCGGTCTATATTCTTCTTTGGGTCGAGACCTTTATGGGCAATGACATGATTGATAATGGGCAGGTACTCAAGATTGTTCAGACTGTTTTCTTCAATTGCAGATCCTACGGATATATGCTCTTGAAATTTGCGGGAAAGCCTTTCTTTCATAAAGAGCCTCGTGTGTGAAATAAGTACACAACCTCTCTAGCAAATGCACGGTCTGGTTCGTTTATTCACATAAGCAAATCACATACCACCAAATCAATATTGCCTATAGCTCATTGTATCTATTAGATATTTATGGTTATCTGCCTGCCGGATTTACTGAGCAAAGTGAAAAACTTTACCACTTTTGCTTGACAAATTTCCCTTTTTGAGTAAATTGATGGAACTCATCAAAGTTCAGTAACTTCTCAATAACTTTGGGAGACATACTTATTCCGTAGCCCACAGGGGAGCTTTTATGAGCGACATTGTGAATTTTGGGAAATACGTATTCAGGGTGTTCGGCGTTAATCGGGAAGAGGGGTCAGCCCTTAACAGAGGACAAATTACCATAAGTTCCTTAAAAATTTCTTTAACGGCTTACTCTTTTCCGCCTTCTGTAAGAATCTCTGATACGCTTAACATTTGTCCCTTGTCAAGGGCTGACCCCATTATTCCTATAGATACTGGAATCGATTTACATTCAACCAATAATTATCTGGGAGTCATCGATGAACAAGACCGAAGGTTGTACAAGAGGAGATTGCCGAATGATTTGGGGACGATTTTATCAGCCCTTGAGCCGTTCAAAGATGAACTTGCTGGAATAGTGG
>JAXHVA010000204.1:0-4611 GCA_034189035.1 Thermodesulfobacteriota bacterium | reverse complement strand
ATGGAAATAAATTTGCCCTGTGCATGCGAGAAAGGTTTGTAACGTGCCAATGCTATACCTCATGTAATGGCTAACCGTTGTATTATCTTCCTGTTACAATATACCTTAATAATAATTATCATAAAAGTAAAGACGTTAATGAAGTAAATTGACTTTTTCTACAGCTTGAACTAGCAAGCTCAGAAACAACAGGGGCAGGTCTTCATTCTTGACGAGTTTATTTTTTTTTCAATCTTTGCGATTTTTCTTTCAATTTTAATATTTCGGCCCAAAACTACTTCTTTCCCGAAAACGGATTCCACTTCACCGAATATATCTTTCAGGGATGCCTTATCAATCAATTCTTTTAAAGCCTGAAGATCTTTATCAGGTTTTTTGCCCGATAAAAATTTATCCATTTTTGACCTGACTGGGTTTAAATGAATATATCGTAAAAGTTCTTTTGCGTATTCGTCAATATCAACGAGTATCGCTTTGCAACGCCCCTGAAACAAATGCCCGGATCGTCTTCGTTTCACATTAAAATAAGTTATTTATGCACCGTTAATATGCCGGATGATTTGAAGTAGATTTCCGGAAGGCGTTTCAAACAGCAGATGATAATGGGTGTCCATCAAACAGAACTCATGAATAACTGCATCATATTTTTGTGTAGCCGATTCAAAATAATCAAGAAACTTTTGCCTATCACGCTTGCTCTTGAAAATAACTTTCTGTTCATTACCACGGGAAGTCACATGATAAAAGGTGCCGGGATAGGTTATTCGTCAAAGGACGAGCCATTATAGATCCTTTTTATATGCTGATAATTTGATAATGAATCATATGGCCTTTTACCATGCTATTTGTCAAAAATGAAGACCTGACCCCCTATGGTTCCGACCCCCTATGGTTCCTCCCTCAGCGGCGAGGGAACCGAGTCCGCTGAAGAAAATGGTTATGCGGCAAGCTTTGGTCAACGCTGACCTTATTGAACTCTTCATTAGCAGGCGTTTTGTTGAGCAAATTCCCAGTTGATCAATTTGTCAAGCACGGCGTTAACATAGTCTGCACGCCGGTTCTGATAATCCAGATAATAAGCATGTTCCCACACGTCAATAGTAAGCACTGGCTTCATATTGGTTATCAAAGGAAGATCGGCATTGGCGGTCTTTACTACCTTCAGCTTACCGCCGTCAAGAACAAGCCAAGCCCAACCACTCCCGAACTGTGAAGTGGCAGCGCTGGCAAGCTCCTTCTTGCACGCTTCCACGCTGCCGAAGGATGCCTCCATCTCGCGCTTCAGTGCTATGGGCGGTTCACCACCGCCCTTCGGTGTCATGCTTTTCCAGTAGAACGTGTGATTCCAGACTTGCGCTGCGTTGTTAAAGATCGCGGTTTTTTCAGTACTACCTGCGGTATCCAGAATAATCTCCTCCAATGGCAAGTCGGCATATTCAGTTCCTGCGATGAACTTGTTCAGGTTGTCGACATAGCCTTTATGATGTTTCCCGTAATGGAAACTAAGCGTTCTGCTGCTTATGATCGGTTCCAATGCATTTTCGGCATAAGGGAGAGGAGGTAAGACAAAGGACGTGGCAGATTGTGCAGTTATGGAACGGCCGCCCATTGCGAGCCACGCAACGCTTACGGCGGACGTAATGAGAAAACTGCGACGGCTAAGCGTGATCGGGGAATTGCTTGCATCTATTTTTTTCATATAGTCCTCCTTTAATTTGAAGGGTGAATAAAGCATAACATGAAAATCACTGGTTTCATCCGGTACATTTTTTGGTTGGAATTAAGTATCCTGTCCCCTGGATATCCAAGGAGTGATTTGATGGGTAAGACTCAGTTGGGCTGAGTCGCTTTGATGTTACCCTACCAATATCTATGGGGATTGTAAAGGAATTTTTTTTGTTATCATTTATGCTTGACACGTATTATTTTCCTGGATCAAAACTTCTCTGAAAGACGCTTCATGGAATAAACACCGTCCAACCCTTTGATGCCTTTTGGGACCTTTGCATTCTTCGAAGAGAAATGGTGCTTGAACTGTTCATAGCATCTGAGTACAAATACCTTAGTCCCTATTACACTACTGTCTGTAAAATACCTGGTTTTGTATCTGAACCTGTCAACACGACTTATCTCAAAACCTTTCGCTTTCACTTTTTCAATACCTAAAAGAGATCCTTTTTCATATATATATTCACGGTACTTCCTTAGCCTCTCATCATCCGTCTTCACACTGAATTCTCTTAAACCAAAGTCTAAAGAGAGAAGATCATCATTGTTCTTGGTCTGTATATGATACCCCAAGGAACACCAGCGATACTCTTCCGGTCTGTTGCATATTCCTGCACGGATAGGGTTAAGATCAATATATGCCAGACAGTTGATCAAGGTCTCTCCGTTATCTACGAGAACGCTCTTGAACCTGTCAGACCAGAAAAACCCTTTTCTGTGATGGAGTTTGTTGTAAAACCTGGAGAACCTCTGTTTTATTTCCTTCACATACTCAGACAGATTTGACCACTTTTCTCTGAAGCAGGGGATCTGTCCACCGGTCAATTCTCTTTTATTCTCTCCATAGTACAACTTATACCGTCGTCGCATTTCGTCATCTGAATACCTTTCTCCTGTATGCAACCTTACTGCAAGATGAAAATGGTTTCCCATGAGACAGAAACCGAGTACTTCAGTAAAGTATATTGAGCTCAATCGCTTGATGAGTTTGAGCAGGTATTCTTTTTCAATATCTCCGATTACATATCCGTCAAGGGCTGTTCTCGATATAACATGATATACCATATCTTCTCCCTTAACGATCATCCTGGCTATTCTTGGCATGTATATTCTTCCTCCTTGAATACGCACTTTAGTTTTCTTTGCTTTCGTTTTGTATCATATGTTGTAGATCCAATCAAGTATTATTTGCCTGTCCCTTTTACTGTTTTTTACTGTTTTTGCCTGTCCCTTTTACTGTTCATTTTCGAGCTTTGCGCCCTGTGCTGTGGTGGGTTTCAAGAGCTTGAAATTGATGTCTCGGAATAAACTTAAGCATAGAATGAAATAGTGTGTTACAATGGGCCATGGCTTGAATCTCCTTTTGATAATAATGTGTTATGAGCAAACTCATTATAACAAACTGTGAGGTTCAAGCCTATTTTTATTGCTTCTTAACCGGACACTATTGATTCAATTATGCAAATGTTGTCTTTGGTAGGTATAATCCGGGAAATCTTGAATCCTGACCCTTCAAACAGGTATTTGAATTCTGCTTCCGTCCGTTCGCGACCCCCAGTCATAACTAACATCTCAAGATCCAATAGTTTTGTAATAGAGGATTCGTTTCCGGGAGGAACAATCATCTCAACAACTAAAAGCCTGGATTCTTTTTTCATGGCGTGTTTGCAATTTGTCAAGATGATCCTGCACTGCTCATCTGACCAGTCATGAAGGATATTTGACATGAGATAAGCATCACTCCCAGAGGGGATATTCTTGAAAAAATCACATTCTACCTCTTGACAGCGGTTTTCCATACCCTGTGCCTTGATTATTTTTTTTGTCTCTTGAATAACAGAGAAGGTATCCGCTACAATTCCCTTCATCGATGCATTTGCAGTCAGAATCACCATCATCAGGGCTCCGAGCCCACCGCCAACATCCGTCAGGGTATCGATACCTGAAAAATCATAGGCATCAACGATTACACTATGTGAACCCGCCGCTTTAATTGCATTCGCTTCGTTAAAGACTTCCGCAGCTTTAGGATTTTCTTCAAGCCAATCGACAAGCGGCACCCCATGAGCTTTTTCAAAGGCTGTGCCCCCATTTTTCACACTGTCTAAAAAGTAACCCCACGCTTTGTCACTCCATCCGGAATTAAACATCAAAGCAATGGATCTCATTGCCCCTGTTTTCAAATACTCAGCCATTGGCGTAAGCTCAAACCGTCTGGATTCTTTTTCGCAAAAAATGCCGACACTTGCCAGTGCTCTCATCATCCTGTAAAGAGAAGGTGCGTGGGACTGGCTCGCTTGAGCGAGTTCTTCAACACTTTTAGAACCTTCAGCCAGCATATCCGCTATACCAAGCTCAGCCGCAACGTAAATAGGTTTGCTTATCCATCTTCCGACGATAAACTCCATGAGCTGTGCTGGTGGTGTCAACTCGTTCGGTTTCATTTTTACCTCCTTTTTTGAAATAATTGAATAAAATTATTAAAACTATGGATGTCCATAAACGTCACAAGGAATTGGCCTCGCACTTCAATAGCTCTGCTTTGCGTAGTATAACCTTTTAGAGATGTTACTTCAGGGATTATGAATCAGAAATGGAGATAACCTAATAAATAGGACATGGCATGATTTAAAGAAATGTGAAATGAAAAGCAAGTGGAGAAAAAAGTCAATATTGTATGACAGGTTAGAGAGGTCTATACTATACATGCATTTATTTAATGTCAACTCATTTATGATAAATAACTCAGTTCACTTCATGCCTAACGAGGCTTTCGAAGAAGTAATTTGTGAATCGATTTTCATTATGACGGAGAGTACTCCCTCTAAAATCGATAATTCGAAAGAAAATTAAATGCTGTGTGTGTTCAATCAGGAGAAAAAA
>JAXHVA010000203.1:0-4686 GCA_034189035.1 Thermodesulfobacteriota bacterium | reverse complement strand
AAAACCCATAGCACGATACAGATGATGGAGTGAAAGGTTATCAACACCCTCTGCCTTGTAATCCCAACACCACTTCTCACAAGAACGGTCAGAACCAGAAACAAGGAGTTTATGGAAAACAATAAAAAAAATACCCCTTTCTACATCGAACTTAAACTGCCAATATTTTCCTGGGATTAAAATGTTTGCTTTCCCTTATTTTAAACAAAATTGCTCATTTCTGGATGTGTACTAACTACTTACATCTCAAATGAGAACCCCTTGAAAAATGATAAATCTCTTTTGGGCAAAGGTACGAATTGCTTTCATGGTGTCCATCTTAACGAAACCAATTATAAGCGATTTCAATTACTCGAAACACTAACCTATTTCTTTTTCATAGCCTCTTTTGATTTTCGCTTTTTCGTTTTTTTCTTTCTTCTTCTCCTTCGAGCCAGCTCTCTGTCTTTCTCACGCATCAGATAGGAAAGCTCCTTTCCATTTTAAACAAAAACCTGAATTCTCCGAAGATTCTTTTCAGAGATTCCCTTTATAAACAATTTAAGACTTCAAATCTCTCTTTTAATACTCCCTCTGCTTTTGTATCAAATTGTATCAGAACGGCCACTTTTTCTAGCGAGATAACGCCGATCCAAAAATGATTAATACCGTTCAATGTCAAGTATAGATAAATATTATACCACATGCAGAAATATGGCTTCATATTCCAAGAACAAGCAGGAATACAGCATGTGTCAAGTATATTAAACCAGTACCTGGTGTACAGACTAGAGGAAATAACCCTATCTGATAATTCTTTTTAAGAATATCAACAATTATAAGATAAGTCAAAGAAATTTCCCAAACAGCAATAATGAACGCTACTTTCTAAAAATATCAAAATACTGTAGAAAAAACGCCGAAGAAGTCCCATTTGAGCATCAGCCCATTTAAAATAGAGATACAACTATTTCTTCCAAAATTTCGGCATTAGAAGAAGAATAATCGTATATACCTCGAGTCTTCCTACAAACATAAGAAAGATGAGTACCCATTTTCCAAGATATGGGATATGGTTATAGTTGTCCATTGGCCCTACACTGCCTAAACCAGGGCCAATGTTCCCAATACAGGCAACAACAGATGCAAATGCGCTTATCAAATCCATACCCAAAAAGGCCATTATTAAAACCCCAATGATGAGAAGGAAAAAATAGATTAAAAAAAAACTCAAAACACTGTTCATTATGTCCGATGAAACCACCTGTCTGCCAAGCTTTATCGTGAATACACCATGGGGATGGATGAATTGATTGAGACTCTTCCATATCTGTTTAAATAAGAGCATGATACGCAAACATTTTATACTACCCCCCGTAGACCCTGCACATCCACCGATGAATGTCAACAATAAAAGGCAAACCTGGGAAAAGTAGGGCCATTGTTCAAAATCAACTGTAACATAACCGGTAGTGGTAAGGATGGATGCTACCTGAAAAGAGGAGTATCTCATTGCATGAAAGATGTTTGTGTATACATGAAAATAGGTATTCATTGTTATGAACAAAAAGAAGATTCCAAACACATATATATAAAAACGAAATTCGCTACTATTCCAGAAAGCCCTAAAATTGCCCTTGAAAAACTGGTAATGCAATGCAAAATTTACCCCTGCGATAAGCATAAATACTGTAATAACGATGTCAAAATAGAGGCTATTGTACCCCCCTATACTCATGTTCTGTGTTGAGAAACCACCTGTTGCCATTGTCCCGAATGTATGACATAATGCATGAAACAGATCCATACCACCCAGCATGAGGAGCCCTGCTTGCACAAATGAAATAATAATATAGACCTTCCATAGTGTCTTTGCGGTCTCTGCGATCCTTGGCTTTATCTTGTCAGCAACAGGGCCGGGAACCTCTGCCTTAAAAAGTTGCATTCCACCCACGCCAAGTAATGGAAGAACCGCAATAGATATAAGAATGATACCCATTCCTCCAAGCCAGTGGGTCATGCTTCGCCAAAAGAGGATTCCTCGTGGGAGGTCTTCTATGCTTTTCAGAACAGATGCTCCTGTGGTTGTGAAGCCAGAGACAGATTCAAAGTATGCATTCACAAAGCTGTGGAAGGTTCCTGAAAAAAAATAGGGGAGGGCCCCAAAGAACGCAGCAAGAACCCACCCTAGTGAGACGATCAGAAAGCCTTCCTTATGACTGATCTCTTCGACTTCTCCTTTGAATATGTAGAAAAGCGCAAAGCCAAATAACAAGGAGGATAAGATTGAAAAGAGTATCGGCAGGGTATCTCCATCTCTGTAATACAGAGAAAAGAACAGAGGCACAATCATCATCGCCCCGATAAAAAAGACCAGGGCCCCAATGAGCCTCAATATGGACTTAAATTGCATCTAAAAGTACTCCAGTTTTACAGTCAGTATCTTTTCCAACTTGGGGATAGAAGACCTTAATGAAAACAAGATCGCTCTGTCACCTGGATGAATTACTGTATTACCCGAGGGGATAATAATCTCCTCACCCCTAACAACTGTAGCAACCAAAGAACCTGAAGGGAATTTGATGTCTTTTAAAGGTTTATTCACAATGTCGGATGTTTCCATGGCTATGACCTCTATCGCCTCTGCATCTTCGAAACCTATCTCGCTTACAGAAAGGACCTTACCCTTACGGATAAAACGGAGAACACTGCTGACTGCTGATACCCTGGGGCTAATCACCACATCGATACCCAATGTGGACACCAGCTGGAGATAGGAAAGATTATTTAACTTAACCATAACCCTTGGCGCCCCCATACGTTTTGCAAAGAGTGAAACAAGAATATTGGCCTCGTCATCATCAGATACTCCGATAAATGTGTCTGTATCTTTTACTCCTCCTTCCTTCAATATTTCCTCATCTGTACCATCCCCATGTAAGATTACTGTATTGTCTAAATATTCTGAAAGAAAGCCGCACCTTTCTTTGGATTGTTCAATGATCTTTGTACTGATCCCCCTCTTCTCTAACTGACTTGCTAGATAAAAACCTATATTTCCACCGCCGAATATAACTACCCTTTTTGTCTTTAACTTTTCTTTATTTATCATCTTCAACAGCATGGGCATATACTTTGGTTGTGAAACGAAAAATACGTGATCTCCAGGGAGGACAACGTCTTTTCCACTGGGCACAATCGTACTTGCCCTCCTCGAAATCGCTGCGATATGGAACTTTTTGTCTGGATAATCCTTCATAATATTTACCAGTTTCCTATTCGTAATTGGAAGCTTATCTCCGATACGAAAGCCTACCAATCTTACATTTCCTTTTGCAAAGTCATGTACATAGATCGCATCTGGCACATCGAGAATATTGAGGATATTTGAAACCGTTTCCTTCTCTGGATTAATGATAAAATCTATATTTAACCCGTCTTTCCCCTTCATACTGTATAGTTTTTCATATTCCGTATCCCTCAGCCTGGCGATCTTGGTTGGGACATGGGCTTGAGACGCAGCAATGATGCATGCCACAATATTTACTTCATCACTGTCAGTAACAGCGATAAGAAGCTCTGAACGGTCTATTCCAGCCTTTTTCAGAATGCTTGGGCTGCTTCCATTGCCATGCACGATCTGAACGTCCAGGGTATCAGCGATGCGCCTTACGACATGTTCATCCTTTTCGATTAAAACAACATCACGATTCTCCCTTGACAGTCTACTGGCAATGTGGAAACCTACCTCTCCTGCACCTACAATTATAATGCTCAATCTCAATCCTCTCTTACGTGTTTTTTCTCTTTCGGACAGTGCCACTGGTTTGGAAATGCTTGCCCTGCGGGACCCCCTACAGGGATTCCACGGAGCGTGCAAATGCTCTATTTGCAGTTAAGCTCTTCGCCTTCCTTAGTCCTGAACTAAAATATGCATTCTGATTTAATAAACATATATTCGTTTCTTTTCTCGGAAGTCAAGCGTTTTATTTTTCATTTCTATAATGACTACATACAATTCATACACTGAGTATTGATTGATATCATACGTAGTAGTAATTGTGAGAATGAGGGTAACTCAATAAGAGGTATCCGTCATTTTACAAAAAAAGAGAGGCGAGGTCCCGGCAAAAAGGTGTATAACTTATTTTTCAAACATTAACAATACCAGAAGTCAGGAGGCTGCCTATGTGGAAAAGTAGAGTAAAAGAGCAAATGAGATACAATCGTAATATTGAAATTCGTAAGAAAGTCCACTATTTTCTTCAAACCTGAAGAGCGAAAAAATGTCAGTTTGGCATGTGAGATATTTGGCTATAGTCGTTCTTTTACTATGATTGCTTGAATCGTCTCAAGAGATCCAATTGGGTTATTTCGTCTTTCGAAAACGCTCTACAAAGCGGAAGTCTCATCCAAATAGGACTCAAGCTGATAAGATAAAACTCATAAAGGATCTACGGGAGAAGACCGGATATGGTTTTATCAGAATTGCCTTTTACTTGAATAAAGATCACAATATAACTCTGCCACTATCTACTATCGGCCATATTTATTAAGACGCGAAGGATTGATTATTCTAAAACCCAAAAAAAAACCAGAAGAAACATACAAAGCGATATGAGATGCCAAACCCTGAAGACATTGTACAGATTGATGTAAAGTATGTTCCTTATCGTATGAAAGGGGAACAGTACTATCAGTTCACTG
>JAXHVA010000202.1:0-4721 GCA_034189035.1 Thermodesulfobacteriota bacterium | reverse complement strand
TGTCTAGCGATCAGAACTGAATGTAAGGGTATCTGTGGCAAGGTCTTTCAAGGTGTTGGGGTTGCCATACCACCCACGATTCGGGAAATATGAAATTATTTCAAAGAACAATCTTGCTGCTGAGAACTCTTTTTTCTGAACTTTTAAAGATCAGGCTGCATAATATTTTTGTTGCTGGAGCATTGCTTTTAAATAAATTATTGTAAGGTTAAGAATCCATGTCTAAGGGCATTTTGAGGCTGGCTTTGAGAGATAGAGTCCATGATTTAAGTTTGTTAGTTTGGTCTGATCAGCCCTCTTATATATCAAGTAAATGGGTTCAGTCGCCGGCTAGGACACTCAGTTTTGTATGCATTAAAAACAATTATTCATAATTATCCCATTATAGCAATTTTCAGGACAAATTATATAAAATTTGATAATAGTAGTTTCCAATACGTTGGATTTACTTTATGAATCAGTGCATTACGCCTATTTAATAGCTTTTTAGGGTGTATTCTACTATAGAGTACGCTGTTTCTTTTAGATAGATTATTGGAAACATCAAAGGTCAATGAAAAAAGATCTATAATGCGACAACTAAAGGGGCACTGAAGTGATTCTTTACACATGCCCCTGTTTTTTTCTTGACTTTTGGATATACCTAAATAAGAATAAAAAAAATACTAGATATACTGTAAACTAGCATTCTTTACCTTCAAAAATTTATCGACTCTAGCGGTCAAGGTTCTAGATCGAGTCCATCCAGAAATGGCATTTTTGTCCAATCTCTGTATCCTATTCAGATTTTCATTCTCTCAAACAGTCCGTATGTTCCTGCTTCCCCTGTGAAATGCAATGCCATATTCTGCAAAGCATTAAAATATTTACCTTTTTTATCTTGAGCAGAATCGCTCATTTTTTAATAGACACGGGTTAATTAATGAGAAGATAGTGAGAAAAAAATTTTATTAACCGTATTAATCTTTGGGTTCTTTATCCTTCAAGTATCTGCTGGTGGTTCATTTAGCTTTTACATCGAGTTAAAGCCAATCCTCAATCAACAACCCATTATAAAAGACTTTGTATTGAAAAGCTTTCGAATATCTGAAAATGGTTGGGCATCCCGAATAGGACGACAGTTTAATGAAAAATTTGGAGGAAGACGCATTTGTCCTTATTATATCAAAACGAGACCAAATGGATATCAAGGAAAAGAGACTTTTGAATTGATTTTTCATATAGAAAAAATATTCTTCGATAAAGATGGTAAACCAACAGACTTAAAAAAGGCTGATAGTATAAAAGAAAAATTTAAATCATTATAAATTAATGTCATTGAAGAGTTTTAAGACAATACATGATGAATGTACCACAGGTTTTACATTATATAGGCTATAAAGTTTATTGGGCTTTATTTCCAGTTTTAGGGGTAAAAGAAGCTCAGGAAATGGATTGTGAAACATCTACTATTAGATTTGCCTTGTGTTAGATTAGGAGTGTTCAAAATGAGTATGGAAGGCGCAAATTCAGGTTCATACATCCAAAGGCTTTCAATGGAGTGGTCTTTGAGGTCATTCAGGAGTCAGGAGAGAGGAGTAATATGGAGATCAATAATGGAGTAGGAATCAATAAAGGCAGTATTGAAAGGAGGAGATAGAAATGGGAAAAAGATTAGAAGGTAGAGGAGCTTTGGTAACAGGTGCAGGACGAGGGATCGGGCGTGGTATTGCCCTTGCCCTTGCTGATGAGGGCGCAAAGGTTGTTGTCAACGATCTGGGGGGAGAGTCTGATGGGAGTGGAGCCTCAAAATCTCCTGCGGATGAAGTCGTAAAGGAGATAAAGGATCGTGGAGGCAATGCAGTTGCCAATTACAGAAGTGTGGCAATTTTCGCTGATTGTGAAAAGATGGTCAATGATGTGGTTAAGAACTTCGGTCAGATAGATATTCTGGTGAATGTGGCAGGCAATGATCGTGGACGGATGGTCTTCAACCTCGCAGAAGAAGACTGGGATGCAGTCATTGCGGTGCACCTCAAAGGAACCTTTAATACCACCAGGTTTGCCTCCGCTTTAATGAGAAAACAACTGGGCGGTCGAATCATCAACTGCACATCTGCTGCCGGTCTGATAGGAGACATGGGACACTCGAACTACTGTGCTGCCAAAGCCGGGATATTCGGGCTTACTCGAGCCTGCGCTCTGGAATTAGGAAAATACGGGATAACAAGCAATTGTTTTATGCCCGCAGCGTCCACCAGGATGTCGGCCCTAGTCACTGAGGAGATCATTGAGAGACGAAAAGCTGAAGGCTTTGACATGGAAAGCATGGGCATTACATGGCCGCTTCCAAACTCAGATGATATCGGTCCTGTAATTGCTTATCTGGCGACAGATGAAGCTGCCAATATAAACGGGCAAGTCGTTGGGGTTGCTGGCGGGAAAGTGTGGCTCTATAGTATCATGAGTGAGATAAAGACCATTTATAAAGACGGACGCTGGACTGTAGATGAACTGGCAAACCTGATGCCGAGGACACTTTCATCTAACCTAGTGAACCCCTCACCACAGAAAAAGTTCAAGGAGTAAAATCCTGTTCAATACTGCGACAGCTTTACAAAGCAATCGTTGTAGTATTCTGTATTATTTAAGTGCCCATCTGGAAATAGAATCAGGTCACGAGGGAGTTTCCAACCGAGACTTATGGGTAGAAACGAATGCATAATCATACTTAAAGCCTAATTTTAGGCACATTAACGAAAGGGGGGCGATCTGGTATGGCAGAAGGAAGTTTGATAACAGAAGAACTAAGAAGCCTTATTGGTAAAGAGGTAGGTCGTCGAGAAACAGAGATAGAAAAGGGGGCGATAAAGAAGTTTGCCAAGGCAATCGACGATCCCAATCCACTCTGGCAAGACGAAGCGTATGCCAAAGATAGCAAATGGGGTGGTATTATAGCACCTCCTACATTCATTTCTTATTGTAAGACTGATATGCCTGAAATCAATTTCCCTTTAAAAAGAATGCTGCATGGGGAAGACGATATTGAATACTACCAACCTGTCAGGGCTGGAGACACAATATCTTCTGTCTGTAAGGTGGTGGATATTTATGAAAAGCAGGGCAAGAAAGGACCTATGATATTTACCGTCTTAGAGACCAGTCATATGAACCAAAAAGACGAACTCGTAGCAAAGAACCGGATCAGTATAATTTCTTTTTAAAAGGGAGGAAAGAAGATGACGAAACAACTCTATTACGAGGATGTTGAAGTCGGTAGTGAGTTACCTTCTCAGACACGCACTACAACTACCCGCCAATTAGTCATGTATGCCGGGGCAGAGGATGATTATTTTGAAGGTCACTATGACCATAATTTTGCAGTAATGATGGGGATGAAAGGGGTCTTTAACCATGGTTGGCTGGTTGCAGCCTTTCTGGGCCGTATGATTACCGACTGGAAAGGAGATGAAGGGAGTTTCAAGTCTTTTCGCATCCAGTACCGGTCTCCTACATTTCCGAGCGAACCGATTCTGTGCAAGGGTAAAGTGTCCAATAAATGTATAAAGGATTATGAACACTTGGTAGAATGCGATGTATGGGCTGAAAATGAAAACGGGAATCAGAACACTATAGGGAAAGTGACCTTTTCCGTACCCACCAGGAGCAGCTAGAGGTAAATGCTATACGTAAAGCGGGTCTATCCTGAAAGTTTATTAATCAAAAACATTTTGATGGGTGCAAAAAGGAATTTCTATTTGGGCAAAAGCGTATAAAGGGAAAATTTTGTATAAGCAATTTTGTAACAGTTTAGCTTTTGAAAAGAGTCACTTCGACGGCAATCAAATTTTAATCCGTGTAAAAATCGCATCCAAGTGAGCGTAAAGAAATAATAGTATATCACTCTTCAATTCAGTAGCTCTATTTTATAACATAATTCAGACGTAAATGTGAAGAATTCCATATTCTTCCTAACGCTCACTTGGATGCTCAGGTAACTGCACGCATTAAAATTTGACCGTCGTCGAAGCTTGATGATCTCTTTCTCTTTCATAGAGCTAAACTGATACGCAATTTTTAATGAACAGGGAAAGGTCTTCTTGTTACAAGAGATAGACCGAGTTCCCGAATCGCTTAAGAGGAGGGATTACTATGCCATTAGATACTCTTAAAGAAAAGATAGCAGTAGTAACTGGGAGTGCCCGTGGTGTTGGTTGGGCGACTGTCCATGCCTTAGCTGCTGAAGGGGTAAAAGTGGTTGTAGCAGACAGGGCTGAGAAACCACGACCTGACCTCATGATGCCTGATACAATCTATGATGTAGCTGAACAGATTAAGGAGAAAGGTGGTACAGCTATACCTGTAAAGGTAGACCTGCGCCAATAGGATCAGATTATTGAGCTAAAAAATAAGACCCTGGAAGCCTATGGTTCAGTAGATATAATAGTTAATAATACCGCTATTACCTATAGTGCCAAGGTCTGGGAGCTTCCTACTGAAAGGTGGGATAAGGTCATGGCCGTTAATCCAAGGGCATCTTTTATCATAGCCAAAAATTTCCTGCCTATACTTAAGGTTTCCTGAATAAGTAGTCAAAGCCTATTACTGGCAGTTTCATAACCACATGAGGCTCTAAAAAGTTCCTGTTCGAGCAGGAACTTCGATTTCAGCTCTTTGAAAAACAGACGCAACAAGATGGCTTTCAGCCACTTTTCAAGGTTCATCACGAGGAAGCACAACGC
>JAXHVA010000201.1:0-4723 GCA_034189035.1 Thermodesulfobacteriota bacterium | reverse complement strand
ACATCAAGGCGACTCAGTCCAACTGAGTCTTACCCAACAAAGCACTCCTTGGATATCCAGGGGGCAGGATACTTAATTCCAACCAAAAAATGCACCGGATGAAACCGGTGATTTTCATGTTATGTCATCTGCTGCTCTATTTGGCCTTTGAGACCGAGGACGCTATTAACGTCTTGAATATTGTAAAAAAGCCGGGAATTTTTCGCCCGGATGCAAACGAAACGTTAAAAGCTCTGATATGCCTGGATTCTTCCTTGTCTTTTTTCTCGCCCGACGCATAGAGGAAAAAGGTATCCTCTACGGACCAGATGTCCGCTGAGCGACATGGAGGAACTAAAATGAATCATAAGATGGACAAATCCATTCCGACATGCAAAGAACCCGAGCATAATTTAAAAGAATTATCAGACAAATATCGACGACTGAAGGCCAATATTCCCGGAATGGTTTATCTTTTTGCACGGCATCCTGACGGGAGCTATTCATTCCTTTACGTAAACTCGGCTTCGCGGGAGTTGTTTGATATCGAGCCCAATGACCTCTTCCAGAAATGCACCCTTATCTCGGATCTCATACATCCGGATGATAGAGAACGGTTTGAAAAATCGTTAAATCAATCAGCAAAAACCCTTACGCCCTGGAGGGAACAGCTGCGCCACATCGTTAAGGGAGAAGTACGCTGGTACGACTACATTTCTCGTCCGGAACTGCAGACCAACGGTGATATTCTTTGGGATGGCATAATCCTGGAAATTACAGACCAAATGAAAGCCATAGTGTCACTAAGAGAAAGCGAGCAAAAACTATCCGACATCATTTCAGCATCTCCTGTTGGGATTGCAATCTATGACGCTTCCGGGCAATGCATCGCAGCTAACGAATCTTTGGCCAGCATTATTGGAACAACCATACAACAGGTGCTCGAGCAAAACTATTGCAAGCTTGAATCCTGGAAGAAATCGGGTTTGTTGGATATGGCCCGAAAGGCTGTTGGAACACAAGCCGCCAAGCGCGATGAAGTCGTAATCACATCAAGCTTTGGTAAAAAAGTCTTCCTTGATTGTCATCTTGTTCCATTCAGCGAAAACGGTTTGCTCTTTATGGCTCAAGACGTTTCCGGTCGCAAGCTAATCGAGGAAACGTTGATCGAAAAAGATCGATTCCTCAGTAGCATTATTGATCAAAACCCATACTCAATATGGATTTCCGACGAGAAAGGCACCTTAATACGTATCAACCAAGCCTGCAAAGATCTACTCGGTATCAGCGAGGATGAGGTTGAAAAATACAATGTTCTTGAAGACAATATCGTTCAGGAACAGGGTCATCTTGCCCTGATCCGATCGGTGTATGATCAGGGAAAAGTTGTTCGTTTCACGATTGATTACGATAGTGCCCGCCTAAAAACACTTCAGTTAAATCGAACCAAGCAACTTTTTCTCGAAGTGACGGTTTCGCCGGTAAAGGATGAAAATGGCGCGATTATCAATGCGGTCTTCATGCATCATGACATTACTGATCGAAGAATAGCTGAAGAAGCGCTGCGGGAAAGCGAGGAAAGGTTTCGGAGCACCTTCGAACAGGCCGCCGTGGGGATCGCCCATATCGCACTTGACGGTACATGGCTGCGTGTCAACCAACGACTGTGCGATATCGTTGGCTATTCACGAGAAGAATTGATGAATCTCACTTTTCAAGATATCACCTATCCGGATGATCTGAAAACTGATCTTGAGCACATCCGGCAGATGCTTGTAGGAGAAATACAAACCTATGTAATGGAAAAGCGCTATATCCGAAAAAATGGTTCTTTAATCTGGATTAATCTTACTGTTTCACTGGTAAGACATAAGTCCGGGGAACCTAAACTTTTTATTTCAGTGATAGAGGACATATCCGCTCGAAAAGATGCGGAAAAAGCGCAACAATCTCATCTTCAATTACTGACAAGCTTGGAGCGGATCGAGCAGGTAATGCGCTCAGCAACGGATCTCGACCGAATGATGAGCGATGTGCTTGAAACCGTATTGTCAATATTCGAGAGTGATAGAGCATTTCTGCTTTTTCCGTGCGACCCTGATGCTCCCTCCTGGCGGGTGCCAATGGAGCGAACCGTGCCGGAGTACCCGGGAGCCGCTGTCTTAAACTTGGAAATACCCATGCAACCGTGGGTTGCTGAAATCCTACAAAGAGTCATCGCGTCCGACGGCGCTGTGAAATTCGGCCCGCAAGAGAAGTATCCCGTGCCGTCAGGGGCAAGGACACAATTCCAAATCCAGTCTATAATAGCAATGGCTGTTTATCCCAAGGAGGATGATCCCTGGATGTTCGGGCTGCACCAGTGCTCTTTTGCGCGGATCTGGTCGGATGATGAAAAGACGCTGTTTCAGGAGATCGGTCGGCGGATTGCCGACTCTTTGACCAACCTTCTGGCATTCCGCAATCTGCAGAAAAGCAAAGACAGATTCCGAGCGCTCGTGGAAAACGCTCCGGATCTGTTCTATATTTTTTCCAACAAGCGAGGAGGCCTCTATTATTCTAAGAGAGTGGAAACTATCCTTGGCTATTCAACCGAAGAACTGCTTGCGAATTTACGCCTATGGAATGAGTCGATTCATCCTGAAGACCGTCCCGTTGTTGAGGCCGCAATTAATGAGTTTTATAAAGGAAGCGATTATGAAATTGAATATAGAATGCGAGACAAGCATGGTAACTGGCACTGGTTTCTCGACCGTTTCATCAGAAGATACCCTGAAGGGGATGAAATCATTATTGAGGGACTGGCGACAGATATTACCGAACGTAAGCTGTGGCAGGAAACGCTTTTTGAAAGTGAGGCCACGCTCCGCAGCATCTATGAATCTTCTCCATTACTGATGGGCGTCGTCGAATTAACCGAGGATGATAAAATTTTTCACATCTATGACAATCCGGCAACAGCCCGATTTTTCAATATCGAATACAAAGGCACAAAAAATAAAACGGCCGAAGAGTTAGGGGCTCCTTCAGATGCAATAGAAGAATGGCTAGTGAGATACCGCCAAAGCCAGCAGCACGGAAAACCGGTGCGCTTTGAATATATACATCCTGCGCCGGGTGGTTCGCTTTGGCTCTCAGCGACTGTTGCTATAATCGGCATCGGTTACGATGGTCGGCCCCGTTTTTCTTACGTAGCAGAGGACATCACCGAACGTAAGCGAGTTGAGGATAAGCTGCAGACATTCGCTGAAACGCAGACGGTATTGCTGCAGGAGGTCAACCACCGGGTCAAAAATAACCTGACAACTATTATCAGTATGCTGCACAAGGAAGAAGACCAAGCAACAAGCAAAGGCTTGACCGATCATTTACCGCTATTGAATGACTTGAAACGACGCATTGAAGGTCTATTAACGGTTCATACCATGTTTTCGGTTTCAAATTGGCAACCATTACTCTTGAACCATCTTTGCGAACAGATTGTCATCGGCATTCTGAATACACACAAAAAAGCCGTCAAACTCAATATTTCCCCTTCGGCAGTGCGGGTCGACAGTAACCAAGCTCACCATCTGACGCTGGTGATCAATGAACTGGCAACAAACAGTGTAAAATATGGCTTTACCGAAACCTTTTGCCCGCGAATCGATATTGATATTGCCGAGATCAACAACAAGATTTCCCTCATCTTTCGGGACAACGGTGCGGGTTTTCCTGAAAACATTATTCGCGGCGAATACGGTGAAACAGGCATCGGTTTTGACATTATTAACGGCATTGTTAAAAAGAGCTTGGGCGGAGCTATTGCACGTAAAAACGAAGGGGGCGCCGTTAGCCGGATCACCTTTGACAGGGCCCATTCAGAATGAATAAGGAATGATACGCATGGCACTGAATAAATCGATAACAATTCTTGTCGCAGAAGATGATTATCTTGTGAGCGAAGAAATTATCCGGGGGCTCAGGATGCAGGGATACGAAAAGATAATGGAGGCGGCTAATGGCCATGAAGCGGTTGATAAAGCCTGCTCTCATCGGCCGGATATCATTTTCATGGACATCAGGATGCCTGAAATTGACGGCCTTGAGGCCGCGCAGCAGATTCAGGATTGCTGCCCAACACCGGTTGTGATCCTCACGGCTTACGATTCACAAGATTTTCTTCAAAAAGCCGCTAACGCCGGTATCGGTGCCTATCTGACGAAACCACCAAAACCAAAAGACCTGGAACGGGCCATTACCATTGCCATGGCACGGCACTTGGATCTGGTGGAGTTGCGACGTTTGAACAAAGAACTTAAACTGGCCTTGGACGAAGTTAAGAGGCTGAGGGGAATTTTACCGATCTGTGCAAATTGCAAAAAAATTCGCGACGATCAGGGCTACTGGCAGCAAATTGAAACGTATATCAGAGAACATTCCGAGGCTGACTTCAGCCATGGAATCTGCCCGGATTGCCTCAAGAAGCTGTACCCTAAATTTAATATCAGATAATACCGAACAACGGACTGGACAAAGATGCGGAAAAAAATACCCGCGCGCCTGTCAGCCCGGTCGTTCGGCAGACAATGAGTAAGCATATATTCTTGCACAATATTCTTTGACAATCTATAAAAACACTTCCGGTTAGGTATTTGCATATGGTTACCAGGAGTACTCATGTTTGAATTTTTTTGAGGTTTCTGGATTAGTTTGGAGATTGTGAAATTCGTTTTGAATTTTGATTCGTAGTTCTCTCACTCTT
>JAXHVA010000200.1:0-4909 GCA_034189035.1 Thermodesulfobacteriota bacterium | reverse complement strand
GGCCTACTGGAGACGAAAACCTTCTCCTGGCCTCATGCACCATTCTGATAGTGGGAGCCAGTATGCTTGCGAAAGGTACAAAAACAGCGTAAACAATATCAGGTGATTCCGAGTATGAGCCGCAAGGGTAATTGCTAATAAACGCCCCCACAAAGCGATTTTTCAGAAGCCTGAGATTTGAACGTCTTGGATATTGCCGCTTTGTATCCAGAAAAACAGCTAAAGCCGAAGTGATAGGCTCCTTTTATAATACTGACCGACTCCATTCGACTCTAGGATATCTGAGTCCTATGGATTATGAAAAAATCAAATCCTTAAATGCTGCTTAATAAAGGTGTCCGTTTTTACTTGACCAATACAGGCCTCTCAAACAGATTGTATAAGTGTGGCTATAATAACATCTCCTGTCGTTTCAATGGTGTCAAAGCTTGGATTGTGAATAGTAGTAACATCTCTTTCACGATTCAAGCTTTGACTCTGTTTCACTGAGTGGGGTCTTTACACAATGGGTTGCAGGCGCGCCGTGAAATGCCGCAGAACCGACTCCTGCCATACAATTCGATAGCCCGGCAGTTGGTCACGTTGAGCATGGCTGGCCAGAATAACTTCCACTAAATAGTCCACATGACTCTGGGTGTACACACGGCGCGGAAACGCCAATCGCACGAGTTCCATGGTTGCAGGTTTATCAGTCCCATCCGGTTGCAAGCCGAACATGACGCTTCCTATTTCCACACCACGCACGCCACCCAGCAAATAAAGTGCGTTGTTGAGTGACCATGCGGGGTATTGCGTAGGTGGTATATGTGGTAACATCTCGCGTGCGTCTATGTACAAGGCGTGTCCACCTGTGGGTTGTACAATCGGCACACCGGCGGCAATCAGTTTTTCACCGAGATACTGAATAGATCGGACGCGATACCGGAGATATTCTTCCTCCAGGGCTTCATATAAACCTTGTGCAATTGCTTCCATGTCATAACCGGCCATGCCGCCATAGGTTGGGAATCCTTCTGTTAGGATTTCAAGCTTGCGGCAGCGAGCCGCGAGGTCATCATCGTTGAGTGCAAGGAAGCCGCCGATATTTGACATGCCGTCTTTTTTAGCACTCATGGTGCAGCCATCGGCATAACTGAACATCTCACGTGCAATTTCCAGGGGCGACTTGTCTGCATACCCCTCTTCACGGGATTTGATAAACCAGGCATTCTCGGCAAAGCGGCACGCGTCTATGATGAACAAAATGCCGTGAGCACGGGAGATCTGGCTGGCAGAACGGATATTTTCAATGCTCACCGGCTGTCCGCCACCCGAGTTGTTTGTTATTGTTATCATCACTACCGGGACACGTCCGACACCGGCCTCTCGGATCGTTGTCTCCAATGCATCTAGATCTATATTGCCTTTGAAGGGATGAATTACCCTCGGCTCCCGTCCTTCCGGAATGACAAGATCCAGTGCCTCCCCCCCTGTGTGCTCCACATGCGCGCGCGTAGTGTCGAAGTGGGTATTGTTAGGAATGATGTTTCCGGGTTTTGCGATGCAGCTAAAGAAGATGTGTTCAGCAGCTCGTCCCTGGTGGGTAGGGATAACGTGTTTAAATCCCGTGATGTCCTTTACTGCTGCTTCAAACTTGTAAAATGAGGTGGACCCAGCGTACGATTCATCACTAGCAATCATATTCGCCCATTGTCGTGATGACATGGCGCCTGTACCGCTGTCTGTGAGCAGATCGATAAGTACCTCTTCTGCACTCAACAGAAATGGGTTATAGCCTGCGCGTTTAAGGGCTTGTTTTCGTTGCTTCATGGTGGTGAAACGAATTGGTTCTACTGAGCGTATACGAAACGGTTCTATAATGGTCTTATAATGAAGTTTTTTCATGTTGGTGCTTTCCATCGAAAATGTGTCCCAGATTGAAGATTCCTCTAGCTTTGATAAGGGCAGACGGTTTCGCCGTCTATATTTTGCACCCTGATCGAAATAACATGACGCGGAATTCGTAAGTGTTTTCAAGATTATGTAGCAATAGCGATACAATCGAGTAGAAAATTTCGGATGAGGCCCAAACTGCAATCAATTTACCATACATCCTACTTATTAGTAACCCATAAGTCAAGATGGAAAAATAGCCCTTATTGTACCATCCAATACGATAACCGAAAATGATAAAATCCTATTTCTAAATGCCTTCTCTCCTGGTTATCTTTTCCTCTTTATCAAAAAATAAATTTCGTGTTTCCAGTTCTCCTTAAAAAATAGAGAACTTGGTCCTCTTGCACAAGTGCAAAAAGACCTCTTGATATCGACTGCTGCAAAATCAGATTGTGGGCGTACACGATACCGGAAGAACAAGCTTTCACGCAATATTAAGTAGACTGAATATTATTCTTTTCTCTTTGATATATCCCATATCATTTATAAGCTTACGTTAAAAGTGTATTAATCAAATGCATGTCAAACACAAAGCACCTGGCAAAAAATTTAAGAGACTGGTTTTTCTATAACCACAGGGAGAGAGTTATTTTAGTTTTTGAGTCTTTTTATAGAGATTTAATCTATAAAATTCTTCCTTATCACTCCTACGGCTTCTTTCAACCTTGCCCTTGATTTGTGGTGTAGATGGTGGAATGATTTTATGATATATATTATGGAAAGCGCATATTTGATCCGGCATGTGTACTCTGGGTTTTTTGAGGATTCATTTAGGGTCTGAGACATGTATATCGGTAAATTCCGTACCTCCATCCTTTTGGATACGGTGTATAGGAAATGGAGCTTCTTTGATAAGTCTGTTAACGAACTCTTCTCAGGATATATATTTACAAAGCACCATCTTTTACAATCATCTTTTTCCACATAGGCAGCCTCCTGACTTCTGGTATTGTTAATGTTTGAAAAATAAGTATACACCTTTTTGCCAGGACCTCGCCTCTCTTTGATTGTGGAAATGATGAATAACTCTTATAGAGTTACCCACATTTCCACAATTACTACTACGTATGATATCAATCAATACCCAGTGTATGGATTGTATTTGGTCATTATTTAATAATGATTAAAACGGTTATTGATTTTTTCAGTAAAAAAATCGGTCACAGCAAAGGAACGGTATCAATAGGAGGAAACAGGAATATCTCCTTTTGAATACATCCTATTGCCATGAGAAAGGCCTAAAAAGGAGCAAAGAAGATTTGTGTAGTTCTTAGGTTTAGCTATGGTGTGGAGGCTTGTGAAGGTGTCAAGGGCAAGGAGAGATATCTAATCCCGTTGCCACTTGAACTGGAATTCTACCTCTTCGGAGTTCTCCTCCCGTTCATGCTCGATGTTAAATACGGCCCTGGCAGGTATATGGATTCTTTCACCGCCAATTTGAATGCGGAAGGGTTTCCCCTGTTCCATGCAATCTGCAAGCCTTCTTAATTTTGCTACAGTTTGTTTAACCGAGTATTCTTTCTCAAAATCTCTTTCTTCCCTTTTGTTCATAGACTCCTCCTTAGTGTCCATCCGGCAGTAAAACTGCTATACCAGTCCTCGTTTGGCTTTTGGATTCCTATTTCAATATCTGTCTTCTTTGAACCTTTCAGCACGTTAAATGAAAACAAGCCCCTGTTCTCTTCTTTAAGGAAAGTTCGTTGAAGAGGTCCACCGCTTTTTTGTTTGGCGCAAAGTAAAACCCAATCCCGCTTTTGACAAGACTTTCCTCGAGTTTCCTTTCTGGTATCATCCGTCCATCTATGCCTGTTCCAGCAATAATAACTTCAGGATCAGATGCAATGAGTTGATCTATATCTTCTTTCAAGAGTATATGACCACTCTTTCGATACCATGAATCCACAATGCGTCGATCAGTATAGATGACAAGGTCTGAGGTGTATCTCTTGCCTTCAATTACTAGAGATCCGAATGAAAATGCGTCGATTTTCATAGTTTAATTTTAACGAAAAAAAGCAATAGCATTAAAATAAAAAATCACATTACCCACATATTTTCTCAAGCAGCCATGCCATATTTTGACCGAGTACCCTCATCGTCTCGATTCCCTCTTCATCTTTTTCTACTTCTCCTTTGTCAAGGCCGATTCCCATATTCCAATAGTTCGATCCTGGGACGACCATCTGGCTGATAAAGAAAAAGTGATTGATGGAATCAAAGGCGTGAATGCTCCCTGCTCTTCGAACTGCAATAACAGCAGCACCAACCTTACGTTGGAACATATCTCCATTGACTTTGGCTACCATACCTGATCGGTCTATCAGGGCCTTCATTTCCCCAGTGACATCAGAAAAATACGTGGGTGACCCAAGAAGTATTCCCTGTGCACCAAGCATCTTTTCTATGCATTCATTTAGGATGTCATCTTTTATGGAACAACGTTGATCTTTGTTGGCCAAACATTTGAAACACGCTATACAGCCATGGATATTCTTTCCGGCAAGCTGTACTAGTTCCGTTTCAATCCCTTCTCTTTTTAGTTCAGCCAAAACATGATTGATGAGAATGGTTGTATTTCCGTCTTTACGAGGACTGCCATTAAAAGCAACAACTTTCATTTTTTATTCTCCCTTTCTCTTCATTGGGGGACTTTCTCAAAGTGGTTTTATGAATTTTACTTCAAAACGTTGCAAATGACAAATTAAATAATTATCCCTCCATGAAAAAAAATCCTTTAAAACAAACATCCACAGGTTTTTTATATTACCTATTTTGGGCCTTCACATCCCACGGATAAACGCAGGAGAAGAAAATCAGTTTCACCTCGTTGAGTCAGAATAGCGATTTTTAAAAACTATAGGGGTGTCCTTTAAAGGGGGCACCCATTTTTGCAAGAATAAGCAAATCATGAAAACACCGACACCTTCAAATCGTTGAAAATTGCAGAGAATGAACAAAAGACTATCCAGCGCGT
>JAXHVA010000020.1:48851-52138 GCA_034189035.1 Thermodesulfobacteriota bacterium | reverse complement strand
GGTTGTCCAAACTCACGGGCGTTCAGGTCGCCACAATCCTCATCTTCACATTATCATGACCAGTGGAGGGATCAACGAAGAGACGGGGAAGTGGTTGGAGTTGGGGTATTTTCCGTATGAGCTCATCCACAAGAAGTGGCAGTATCATCTGTTCAGTATACTCAAAGAGATGTTGCCAACCGATGATATGAAGACATTGGTCGATGATCTTTACAAGAAGTACCCGAGAGGACTTGTAGCTTATGTGACCAAGGGAGAAGTTCCAGAGCAATGTCGTGGATTGTCGAAATACCTGGCCAAGTATGTTGCATCTCCTCCGATAGCCATAAGGCGGATCATCCGTTATACTGGAGAGGAAGTGACGTACTGGTATAAGGACCATCAGACAAAGAAGAAAGAAGTGGTCACCGTAGATGTGATGACCTTCATAGGCAGGATGGTACAGCACATCCTTCCCAAGGGATTTCATCGGATCCGCTACTATGGTTTACAATCAACCAAGACATACAAGAAATGGGTACAGGTGATCAAGGAGGGATTGCGCAGAGCAGGTCGATTCATCAAGGGTACATATGAAGTGGTATCATCCAAGAGATACCGTGAAAGGTTCCATGAGATGAGTGGCAGGGATCCGTTCGTTTGCAGATACAGTGGTCAGGAGATGGATCTCTGGAGAATATGGCATCCGAAGTATGGAACGATTTACGATGAGTGGGAGAAACTCAAAGCGGGCAAGTATGAGGAAGCAGTTGCAAGTAAAAAAGGAGTTAAAGGAGGGGGAGGATATTCCCTTTGGTCCTCGGCCGGAGGAGTACAACTACCGCTGTTGCCGGTGCGGATGTGAGGAGTGGGTCAACGAAGCCATCATTGATTTCGAGCTTGGCTTTTCCGAATACTAGGGAAGAGAAGTGAAAATGCCCGTTCTTGGTTGCCCGGGCTGTAACCGGGGGACCCTGGAGTACACCGGGATCAAAAGCCCGCCCGAAGGGCGCTAAGTTCAAAAACTCGAAAAACTCGGGCTATGCCCTCAAACATTTTGAATTTTTTAACGCCCAACACCCTGAAATACGTATTTCCCAAAAATCACAATGTCGCTCATAAAAGCTCCCCTGTGAGCTACGGTATAAGTCTGTTTCCCGAAGTTATTGAGAAGTTACACACTTTATTGAAAAAGAGGGGGTAATTATGGTTAGAAAAAGCATTATCTCATCTATTGTGGTATTTGCCATTGCGATTTTAATGACAGGGACAGGGGTCGCTCAAGAATGGGTGGCAAGGTACGATGGGTCGGTAAATCTTCGTGACTGGGCCAGAGCCATAGCGGTTGATGCGGATGGCAATGTCTATGTTACGGGCAGTAGCGACGTTTTTAACGACCCTTATTTTGCTGATTATTCCACTGTTTCATATGACAGAGATGGGAATGAGCGCTGGGTTCAAAGGTACGATGGGTCGGTAAATCTTCGTGACTGGGCCACAGCCATAGCGGTTGACGGCGATGGCAATGTCTATGTTACGGGCGGTAGTTACGGAGACGGTACATCTTCCGATTACTGCACGATTTCGTATGACAGCAATGGGAATGAGCGCTGGGTCAAAAGGTATGATGGACCGGCATATAGCGATGACAGTGCCAGAGCCATAGTCGTTGACGGCGATGGCAATGTCTATGTTACGGGCGGTAGTTACGGAGACGGTACATCTTCCGATTACTGCACGATTTCGTATGACAGCAATGGGAATGAGCGCTGGGTCAAAAGGTATGATGGACCGGCATATAGCGATGACAGTGCCAGAGCCATAGTCGTTGACGGTGATGATAATATCTATATCACGGGAAATAGCTACTATTATGGCACTTGGGATTACTGCACGATTTCATATGACAGAGATGGGAATGAGCGCTGGGTTCAAAGGTACGATGGGGATGCAAATCACATGGACTTTGCTCGTGCTATAGCGGTTGATGCAGATGGCAATGTCTATATTACGGGCGGTAGTTACGGAGACGGTACATCTTCCGATTACTGCACGATTTCGTATGACAGCAATGGGAATGAGCGCTGGGTCAAAAGGTATGATGGACCGGCATATAGCGATGACGATGCTTTTGCCATAGTCGTTGATGACGTTGGCAATGTATATGTAAGTGGTTATATCAGGTTTAAGATTTCTGGTTTCAACAGGCATGAAGATTACTGTACGGTTTCATATGACAGAGATGGGAATGAGCGGTGGGTTAAAAGGTACGATGGGTCGGGAAATGACAGGGCTTTTGCCATAGGACTTGATAATAGCGGAAATCTCTATGTAACGGGCGAAAGCAGCGTCGACGGCACCTTGGATTACTGCACGATTTCATATGACTCAGATGGGAATGAGCGGTGGGTTCAAAGGTATAATGGGCCGGGAAATAATTGGGACAGCGCTGCTGCCATAGCGGTTGATAACAACGGCAATGTCTATGTCACTGGCAAGAGCCTCGGTTACTTGACTGGTTATGATTTCTGCACAATCAAATACGCGAGTGATCCGGTCACAAGTCTTCTTCGAAAAGCAATAGATACCCTCGAAGATTTAGATGATGACGATTTCAAATCCGGGTTGTTGAGAGAGATGCTATCGATGCGGATAAATTCAGCGTTGAGCCAGTATGATAAGGGATTCACCAATATTGCATTGATTCAATTGAAGGATAAGGTGATAAAAAAGATGGATGGATGCGCAAAAAGAGGCGAGCCGGATGCTGGTTTTACACTTTATGAAAATGACTGGATGATAACATGTGATGCTCAGAGTGATCTTTATCCTCTTGTAGCATTTGTCATTGATATATTAGATTTTTTTTAAACATATTAACGATAGACCTACCATTTTCAGAATATAGTCCGCTGGAACCATTAAAGGTAAAGGTAACAGATGATGTAAAGAGATTGTTTCTGCTTATGAGTCTGGAAATCGGCACTTTAAAAAACACTTATAAAAGGAGGGAAACATGCTTAGTAGAAGTATTATTTCATCTACCATTGCATTTACAGCTGCGATTTTGATGGTTGGGACAGGGTTCGCTCAACAATGGGTGGTAAGGTACGATGGGCCTGGAAATAGCGGGGACAGCGCTTCTGCCATAGCGGTTGATGTAGATGGCAATGTCTATGTCACGGGCAGTAGTTACGGAGACAGCACATCTACTGATTACTGCACAGTTTCGTATGACAGTGATGGGAATGAGCGGTGGGTTCAAAGGTACGATGGGCCTGGAAATAGCTGGGACAGCGCTTCTGCCA